>JBAVHY010000129.1:0-43239 GCA_049686315.1 Candidatus Acidiferrum sp.
TGGTCCCCCGTGGCCACATAAATAATGTTGGGATTGGATGGCGCAACAACCAGGTCACCGATGGAGGCTACATAAGCCTCATCAAAAATTGGGGACCAAGTCGTGCCCGCGTTGGTGGTCTTCCATACGCCGCCGCCAGGCGTACCCATGTAATATGTTTTTGGGTCGCCGGCGATACCCGCGACTGCAGTGACGCGTCCTCCACGATAGGAGCCGATCAAACGCCAGCGGAGGCCGTGGAGAAATTCGGGTGAAACCTGCTGGGCGGCGAGCGGTTGTAGGAAGAGAAACGAGAGTAGGAGCAGAATCAAAAAATTGCGTCGCAGGGGTGAGGCGAAGTGCGATCGGCTCATGATGTCTCCTATGAAGATTGGGAGTTTACCATGCGAGTTGCGAGAATTCGGGCGAAGAAAGAATCGCGGCAAAAGGAGCCTTAGGTGAGAGATTGGGCATCGGTCGGGCTCGGGCGCAAAACTTGTCTCGGATGCGATCCGAGCCAAGGACGCCGTGCACGGCGGTAGGGCGAGTAGGGCGGCAGCCCAGGAACCCGTGCCAAAAGCGCCCGCAAAGGATTTGGAGGAGCGGCTCCGGGGTAGGTCATCCGTTACTGCGGGATGAATGAAGGGATAAGCTTCTCAAATTCAGTGACTCGTGTGCAGTCTTCGCCTCGGCACCCTGTGTTGGGGCACACGAGAGATCGGTTGCATTGTTGAACTTCAATGAAGTCCCTTTCCCCCCTGCTTAGAATCCCTTCTACAATGTGCGAGCTATTGAACACGGGAGAACCTGAGCTTCCCGTATAAGCGTCGAGGTTGGACACAAAGATCTCCAATTGTTTGTTGTCGCGGACGACAGCACCGCCAGAAACCTTTAGAGGTAGCCCGTTCGGATAGCCAATAGCGTAAACTGCCTCCCCATCAGGGATTTTCCCGGATCGACGGACAGTCTTCGGCGGGTGGTCGCCGGCAACCGGCCGGTCCAGTTCAATCAAGGCCCAATCTGCGCCAATCGGGTTGTTCCGGTCGCTGATTACTTGTTTTCCCACATAGACCTCGTCCTGAGAAAAGGTGATCTGAGGACTGTCCTGGCTGTTCATCTTGAAACCGAAAAGGAATCGAATTTTTGTGACATCCGGCTCCTCGTCGAGACAGTGGTCGGCGGTCGCAATCAATTGCGGCCCAACGAGGACACCGGAGCAAAACGCTGCGGCGGGTTCATCCCGAAATTGTTCCCCTTGGCACAGGTTATGTTTTACTCCGAACTTCTGGTAATGAACTTCGTATTTCGCGGGTGTTTCCTGGAGTTTGGCCAGCTGGGAGCTTTTCACCAGGCAAAGAACACTTTTTGCATCGTCCTTATAGGACTGATCGATCTCGTACCACTCTTTCCGCCCGGTTGTGCCCATATAATGTACTTGTATTTGAATTAGCTGGTCGTAGATCGACTCTGTACTTAAGTCCTTGAGTCTTGGGTCGCTCTGAGGGAATGATGGTTTGCCGGGCGCCACTCGTTCTGAACTAATCTCTGCCTTGCTCTCATCGCGGGCAAGCCGATTTCTTGCCGCGCGGATTCGTAATTCGTTCAGTAACTCCTCAGCTGTAAAGGCAGTTTTCGATGCGGGGTGCTGATCGCTGGTCGAAGATGCTTCGTTTGATTTGTGGCCACACCCGCAAAGCGAACCGATCAACGAACAAACCCCCACTACACAGAAGCTGAGTACGTGGCGTCTATTCAGTCGAATGGGGCAGCTCATTTAGGCGTAGTGCCCTTGTCATCGGCAGGCTTCGCCGCAGTGTCCGGAAGAACGACCTCACCTGAAATCTTGATCTTGTTCTTGCCCTTCTTATCCGCGCCACTTGCGTCAGTCACACTTTCTCGGCTGTAGTTGGCCGGGTTGGGCAGGTTGTCGGCTGCTATGACCGGACAAGGGAAGGTTGCGGATGGATCGATTCGAGAAAATGTATGCTTATAGCCAGAAACTTCCGTTGTCAGCTTCAATTGCCTCACTTGCGTTTTGCTTTCTACCTTGGCTGCGAGTGGTAGCCCGGCGGTAATGGCTGCATTGATCGGGCCGAGAAGTGTTTCGAGTGTTTTCGATTCGACTTCAACTGAGGCTTCTGTCAGGGTTCCGTCGCTTGCGAGCTTAGCGTCCACTTTGGCGGAGCCTGCCAAGGGATTTTTTGCATTGATGTAATACGTCTCAGCGTAATCCACATAGATCTCCGGGGTGTTTGCATTCGAAACCAACACACGGTTCTTTACATCTCCCGGGAACTGGGTCGGAGTATACGGAGACTTAGTGATGGCGTCCCATGCTTTGAGCACGTCTTCAAATTGAGCGCCAACTTGACTGAGCTTCTTAAGAAGATCTTGAACGGCGGCGTCTTCGCGGTATTGGGAAAGCGACAAAACTGCCGTTCCGCGAGGGGTCGTTTGAGGTTTTGCGTTGGCTCCCTCGGGAGTGGCTATTTCTTCCAAAGTGAGGGTGTAAATTGGTTCGAGCCAAACCACTTCATGCTTGCATGCGGCTTTTTTGATGTAGAAGGGGAGTCCGTCCAACTCGTCGGTTTTGTTCGAGGAAACGGGCGGTTTGGCCTTCGTGACTTGAACCGTGCGGCATCCCGTCAGGCTCCCCGTGAAAGCAATAAGGAGAACCAGACTCACAGTTGAGGGGCTTGAATTCTGTCGCCGTGTTCTGTCCGTGCGTTTAGATGACATGGTATGCTCCCAAGAAAGTATTCGACCTTCAGACAAATGGCAGAATAGCGATTGGAATATTTACAGCTAGAGACGTGGCTAAGTTCTTACGCCTCTATAAAGGGCTTGTCAACAACTCAGATGAATGTAGAAGAGGTTTTTCGGTTTATGGATGGCCAGCGCCTGGCAGTGATTGCGAGTGTGGGGGAGGATATGCGGCCGGGCAGCGCTAATGGGATTCGCGGTCACGCCGGAACTGGAAATTATTTTTGACACAGTGAAAAGCTCGCGAAAGTATCCGAATTTGAAGAAGAACGCGCGCGTGGCGTGGGTCATCGGATGCACAACGGAAGTAAGTGTGCAATATGAGGGCATAGTAGAGGAGTTGGAGGGAGCAGCGCTTGTGAAGTACAAGAAAACGTACTTTGCGAAGTTTCCGGATGGGCCGGCGAGGGAGAGTTGGCCGGGGATCACGTATTTCGTGGTGCGGCCGAGGTGGGTAAGATACTGCGATTACGATGCCAAGCCACCACGGATTGAGGAGAAGGAATTTTAGGCGACAAGTAGCTACGTTGAAGTGTGGCTGAGTTTGCCGACCGCCTTGGAACGCGGCCCCTGCAGGAAAAACCAGGTGGAGCACAGCATTGTGTCTGGTTACAGTTCGCGGAGGGCCACGGAAACAGGCTGAAAGGCCGCGCGAACGGCGGGCAATAGGCCGCCGAGGACGCCCATAACAAGGGCGAAGAGCACGCCCAGCATCAACAGATCAAGAGTGATTTTGAAGGCAAAGGCGAGATTGGAGAAGGTCTGGAAATTCATGGTGCTGGTGGTCAAGCCGTTCAGCGGAAGAACGACGAGGCAGCCGAGGATGCCCCCGATGAACGAAATCAGCAGTGCCTCGAACAAAAACGAAAGAATCACGTTCGATGCGGAGAAACCCACGGCACGCATAGTGGCAATCTCGCGGCCACGTTCGGCGACGGCGGAGTACATGGTGTTGAGCGCGCCGAAGATAGCGCCAACGGCCATAATGGCGGCGACGAGTCCGCCGAGGACGGTGATTAGTCTGGTCATGACCGTCGATTGTTTGGCGTAGTAGTCAATTTCGCGCACTACGTCCACATTCATACGCGGGTCGGAGGTGACAGCATCCTTGAACGCCTGGAAAGTGCTTGGCGATGCCAAATGCACAGTGGCGGATTGAAAGATGTTTGGCGGACGCTGTAAAACTTGATTGAGGATTCTGGCGTCACACCAGACTTCCGAATCGAATGATGAACCGCCGGCGTCGAAGATGCCTACAACCTGCCAGTGCCCGCCGCCGAAATCGACGGTGTTTCCAAGAGTCAAACCCGCATAAGTTCTGGAGGCATTCTTACCGACCACAATTTCGGAAAGGCCAGCTTGGAACATGCGGCCTTCCGCCATTTTGACGAACGTGCGGACCTGGAGCACGTTTGGAGAAACCCCGCGCACCTGGACGTTAGCATCCGTCCCGGTGCTGATTAGCGGAACCGGTATTACGCCGACCACATCTTGCGTGAGAATGGCGCCACCGGAAGCATCGCGGGCAATTCCGGGCGCGTCTTGCAGAACCTTGATGGAATCGAGGGAAATGCCGCCCATCATCTCCGAGGAAGAGCCGGCGCGCATCACGAGAGCGTTGCCGGGAGAACCGGAAGCGACGAGCGTGGCCTTGAAACCGCGAGCTAGGGAAAGCACGGCGACAAACACTCCAACGGTGCCGGCAATGCCGAGAATCGCGACGATGGTGGAGGTCCAGCGCGCCCGAATACTGCGGAAATTGTAGGAGATGGGGACGGAACCAAGAAATGGCGCGAGCAAGCCGGCGAGGATACCACCGACAATCAGCAAGACGAACGCCAAGACGACGATTGCCGCGACCGTGATGACAAATCCGAAGAATAACTTCGGTAGCATGCTTAGACCCTCCGCAGCGCATTCACAACGCGCAGCCGCATTGCACCAAGACCAGGCAGTAGGCCACTCAAAATACCGACCAGGATTGCGGTGAACAAGCCGAACAAAAGCATGGATGGAGCAAGAACGATGCTGGGAAGCAAACTACTAAGAGCTCTGGCAAGGAAAGGCATCGCGCCTATGGCCAGTAGCAGGCCGAGTATGCCGCCGATCAGTGCGATCAGTAAAGACTCTGCAAGGACGAAAAAGAGGACGAAGCGGTCGGAATAACCAATGGCTTTGAAAACGGCGAGTTCAGAAGTGCGTTCGCGGACGGAAATGGCCATGGTATTGCCGGTAACGAGAAGCAGGGTAAAGAAGACAACGCTGCCTATGCTCAGAATAAGAAATTGAATGTTGCCAAACTGCTTGACCCAGTTGGCGGCAAACGAAGACTCAGTTTCGGTCTTGGTCTCGTTGGGAGAGTTCATGAATTCGGAATCAATGGACTTGGCGATGCGAGGAGCGTCATCGGGATTGTCAACGCGGAGAACGTACCATCCGATCTGCCCCTTGATGACCTCCGGAATCTTCTCCTCGAAATAGTCCCACCGGAACCAGAACTGAGTTTCATCGTCCTGTGGGCGTTTGCCGTGGTAGATACCAACGAGATTGAACTCCCAGGAGCCGCCGCCGTACAGAGTTGTTTTGATAGGGATGCGCTCGCCAATTTTCCAGTGGAATCTTTCAACGGTCTTGGCCCCGGCGATGGCTCCCTGGCGGTCTTTCAAGAAGGCGTTCCATTGGTCGTCTGGAACAATGAGCTCAGGAAAGACCTGGCGCTGATTCTCGGGGTCGATCACGAACTGGGGGAAGAAGTTTTTCTCTTCCTGGTAGATACCGCCAAACCAGTTGTTATGGGTGATGTACTTGACGCCAGGAATTCGAAGGATCTTGTCGCGATAAGAGAGCGGGATGAGATTGATGATTGACGTTCGGTTGATCACTACGAGGCGATCCGCGCCAGCCACATCGGCTCCGCGATTGAAGGCGTCGCGCACCACGGCTAGAAAGGCAAACAGGAACAGAGCCACGGCGAATGAGCCGAGGGTGAGGAGGAGACGAACTTTCTTGCGCAAGAGATTTGCCCAGATGATGCTTGCGAATTTCATGCCACACCTCCGGCCGTGACACTTTGGGGAAATTTACCGCCCTCGATCAGAACACCCTTTTCAAGATGCAGGGTGGTCTGAGCGCGGGCAGCGACCAGAGGATCGTGGGTGACCATCAACACGGTCTTGCGATGCTTGGCAACCAACTCCTCCACCAAGGCCATGACCTCGTCGGCGCTCTTGCGGTCCAAGTCTCCCGTGGGCTCGTCGCAAAGCAGAAAGGTGGGATCCGAAACAATGGCGCGGGCAATAGTGACGCGCTGTTCCTGACCGCCTGAAAGTTGACGGGGGAAGTGACTCATGCGGTCGGCAAGACCAACGATGGAAAGGGCAGCTTCCACGTGGGAGCGGCGTTCCGCCTTGGAGAGTTTGGTAAGAAGCAAGGGGAGTTCGACATTCTGATAGGCGGTGAGAACGGGAATCAGGTTATACATTTGAAAAATAAAGCCAACATGCCGCGCGCGCCATTCCGTGAGCTTGCCGGAAGACATGTGGGTGATTTCATCGCCCGCGACGGTGATGCTGCCGCGCGTGGGAACATCGAGGCCGCCAAGAAGGTTGAGCAAGGTGGTTTTGCCCGAGCCGCTGGGCCCCATGAAGGCGACAAACTCGCCTTGAGAGACGTCGAGGTTGAGTCCCTGCAAGACGTGAATTTCTTCGCCACCGCGGCGATACTTTTTGTCGAGGTCGCGAACCTGGATGAGACTGGACTGACTGCCACTGCCGTCAACTTTGACCATGAAGAGAGCTCCTATTTCTGGATCTGCACAGATTGACCGTCGCGAAGCGTGTCCGGGCCATTCACCACAACACGAGCGTCAGGGGGAATACCGGCGAGAATTTCGACGTCCGAGCCGCGGTTCTCTCCCGTGGTCACGGCGCGGCGCTCGACGGCATCGCCCTTCACCACAAAAACGAACTTGGAGGTGTTGTCCTGGCGGATGGCCTTTTGCGGAACCATGGCCACGGCCGGGGATTTTCCCTCTTTCTTTCCGGGCTTCCCCGCGTCGGTCTCCAGGAACGTAACCTTCACGCCCATATCCGGGAGGATGCGTGGATCTTTGGCGGGATCAGACAGGTGGACGTGATCCGGCTCGGTAATCGAAATGCGAACTTTCACTGTAGCTTTCTGACGATCGGCCGTGGGGATCACGGTGCGGACCTTGGCGGGAATGGTCCAGTCCGGATAGGCGTCGAGAACAGCGTTCACGGGCTGATTGTTCGCCACTTTGGCTATGTACGATTCGCTGACATCGATTTCAAATTCGTTGGAGTGAAGATCCACGATGGTGGCAATGCCCGTGCGGGTGAATCCTCCGCCAGCGGAAACAGGCGAGACCATCTCTCCCACCTGGGCATCCTTCGAAACCACGATGCCGGCAAAGGGAGCGCGAATGGTGCAATTGTCCACGGCCTGCTGCTGAATGCTTATGCGAGAATCGGCAGCCAGCACCTGTTGTTTTGCCAGAGCAATCTTGGCGCGCAAGCTGTCCGCCGTGGTGATCGCGGCGTCAAGCGCCTGCTCGGTCTGCACGCCCTCCTTCACAAGCTGCTGAGTGCGCCGCAGCTCGATTTCGGCATTGCGCAACTGGACCTCAAAGTCCGTAATGGCGGCCTGCGATGCCTCGCGGTCGGCTTTCGCGGAGTCCAGGGCACGGCGATTGTCCGAGTCATCCAGAGTGGCGAGCAGTTGACCTTCGGTGACCCGGGTGCCCTCATCAAAGAAAACGCCGGTGACGCGCCCGGTGATCTTTGCGGCAATGGTAGCTCTCTGCCGGGGCGTGACGTAACCGCTGGCATTCAAGACCCCCGCAGGTCCAGTGGCAGGTTTGGCAGCTGTGGCGACCTCAACTTCCACCTTGCGATTGCGAAAGGCGGAGGCCGCCCCCCCGATCAGACCGGCGGCGATGACCCCCAGAACGATCCAAATCCAGCGTTTACTTGAGGATGGGTTCGTGCGCTTGGTATCAGAAATGCGCAGGGACGAGAGGTCCGGCTTGAGAGTTTTCGGCGGCGTCGCCATGCAACGGCTACTCCTTGGACGTTAGAGAGTTCCTAGTGAAGATACGTACCCAACCCCGTGGAAATTTCGATTCAGAGGAGGGGGTATCCGGTACATGAGCATTTTACTGGTCCGAGGGCGATTGTGGGAGAGAAATGGTGAGGGCGGAAGGAGCTACACGCGGGAGCCGTGATAGAAGAACTGACCCAGGCCAAGGGTAAAGAGGAAATCGCCAAAAAGGGCGTGATCAAGGCAGGTGAACAGGAGCGAACCCGAATACAGGTAATTAATGGAAAAGAGGAATCCGCCGATGACGCACAGGCCCACAGCCAGCCAATTGCCGAAGATGATGTGGACGAATGCGAAAGCCAAGGCGCTGGCAAGGAGCATGGTCCACCCGGAACCGAATAGGGGTTGGTAGCGGAGGAAGAAGAAAGCGCGATACAGAAGTTCCTGTGGATAAACCGACACTAGAGGGTAGAGGAGCATGACTATAGCCCACAGCAAGGGCGCTCGTTTCACGAAGGAGAAAAGAAGCTGGGGCGCGAAAATGCGAATGGCGACGGCGAGCATCAAGAGGAACACCGCGTCGCGCAGCAACAGAAGAGGCAGGCGGGGACGGACACCGCTCCAGGAAAGAAGCCGGGCGGAATCGAACGAGGGGTCGTGGCGGAGAATCAGGAGTGCGGCGAATGCCGCAGCCAGCAGGTAGGGAATCGGAAAATTGGGGAGAACGCGATAAAAGATGAGCAGGGGAAGGCCGATGAAGAAGAAAGAAAACTCCAGCGCAAGTAATAGCAAGTGAGGCATGGGATGGCGCGAAGGGAATGTATCAGGAAGTGAGTTTTTTATCGATGAGGAGCGCAGCGGGCGAAGAGCTCTGACGGAGTGAGTTGCGCAGGCCGTTGACGGAGGACTGAGCGCGGTGAACTTGCTGCTGAATCAAACGAGCTTGGGCGCGATCTTCCGGGGAGAGGGAGGCGATATCGGTAAGCAGGTCGGAGTAACCAAAGATGGCGGTGAGGGGGTTGCTGATTTCGTGGGCAGCGCCGGCAGCGAGGCGACCGAGGGCGATAAGTTTCTCCGAATGTGCCACCTGATGCTGGACGGCCTGGAGATTTTCAATGGAGTCGCCTGTCAGGCGGAGCAGATGGCCCAGTTCGCGCGTCAGCAAGTTGAGCTTCCAATAGACCAATGCGCCCAATAGAAACATGGCGCCAAATACCAGCCGCAGGCGGAAGTTGGCGACGTCTGGCGGAAGATTCGCTTGGTACAACCCCAGCAAGGCGATTAAAGGCAGGGAGAGTATGCCGAGCATGGCCAACCGGGCGGTCCAGACACTATGTATGAGTTCGCGATTGGCGATGCTGTCTTTGCGAGGCTGCAGAGCGGAACCAAAACCCGCCATGAATGTGAACAGGCAGATCGCGAGCAGGAACGGAGAGTCAAAGTAGCTGCCGGCGTAATATGTGCCCTTATCGACCGCCACGTTCAAGAGCAAGTTCCCCGCCGCGATAAGAACAAATGCCGCAAGAAGCTGCAGGTAGAAAGCGCGCCAAAGAGAGGTGTTCCGCAGGCTGAAGGCCACCAACGCGGCAATGATGACCAGATGCTGAATCAGCGCGAGCACGTAGTATGCGTGATTGTAATGGGGAAAATCCCGATGGAGGACTTGCCAGGGCAAGCTAAAATGGCCATAGAGAGAGAGCCACCAAAGGGAAAGCAAAACGAGGTCCAGGCTGCGAATACGCAGGTCGCGGCCGGCCGAGGCGGAGTGCGGACGAAGAGCCAAGGCAGTGAGAAAGAAGACATGACCCAGAAGAAAGAGAGAATCGCCGGCAACAGGACTCGGGGAGGAGGAGAGACGGCGCCAATCAAAGTACAGCCAATAAGCTTTCGAGAGTAGCAGGATGGCCGAGCCGCAGGCGAATAGCTTCCAGAAGAGGGAGAGAGTTCCGGAAGAGCAGCGGAAATTTTCCCGGGCAGCAAGAATTGCCAGAAGAAGCAGGACGCAAGGCATGGCATGACCATAGAGACTGAGAGGGAAAGAAGGCTTGGCAGCGGCAGCAATGACCAGATGGAACAAAAATAAGGCAGTCGCTGTGGCAAGGTAGATCTTCTGGCGAGGAAGGAACATCATGAAACACCTTCCGCACGCAAGGAGCTCGCCTCTTCGTTGTTCACCGGGAGCGATTCCGAAGCAAGAGGAAGGAGAACGGTGAAGATGGCTCCGCCTAGGGGCCGATTGCGGCAAGAAATCTCCCCTTCGTGCTGCTGAACGATGCCGTAACAAGTGCTGAGGCCGAGTCCAGTTCCCTTGCCCACAGGTTTGGTGGTGTAAAAGGGTTCGAAGACGCGTTGAGGCTCGTTGAGTCCGGGGCCGGTGTCGGCAAATTCCAGGACGACCTGCGGGCCGGCGGTGCGGATGGTAACATCGAATTTGCCCCCACCCACTTCCTCGAGCGCATCCGCGGCATTCGAAATCAATTGAAGAAAGACATGCATAAGCTGGTTGGAATCGCCGCGAACCAGCGAGGACTCTCCTGCCTGGACGAGCTCGACGCGCACATTGGGCAACTTGGCAATGCGACTGAGATGAAGAGCGCTTTCAACGAGGGGTTTGACATCCAAGGGAGCCAGCCGCAAGGCAGTTTCCTGCGCAAAATGAAGCATATTATCCACCAGTACGTCGGTGCGAAGTGCGTACTGGCTGATTTTCCCCGCCAGAGTCTGGATCCGAGATTCGGCGTCGGGACGGGAGGCCAAGCGGGAAGAAGCTTCGAGGATCGCAGCCATGCATCCCTTAATCTGGGTGGCAACCTGCGCAACTAGTTCGCCCAGCGAGGCCAACTTCTCGCTCTGAGTCAAATGGGTCTTAAAGCGGTCGATGGTGCCGTAGGTTTCAGAGAGGCGCCGCAGCGATGCAATGAGGCCGGCAGTAAGCAGATCTTCCTTGATGGAAATGAGCAGGGTAAGAAGAAAAAGGGTGAGCAAGGTGATTGCGAGACGAAAAGGCCGAAGCTGTGCCGGAGTGGAAGTGCTCGATAGCAGCCAAAACCCGATTAGGGGGGTCGAGAGCGCCACCAGCATGGCGATACGCGAAAAGCCGAAGATGCTTGGTCTGGACGGCGCGTCGGATTCTTCCGCAGGTGCAACGAGAGGCTGATCCTGCTCCACGACGCGGCCAGCCAGGGCCATGCAGACAAACCCGGCCAGCGACGCGATTAAGGGAAGATCATAGAAGCTGCCGGTGTAATACCGCCCCGTGTCAATGGCAAGATTGCTGACGATGGAACCGATGCAATAGCAGGCGGCGGCGAAGAAAAAGATGCGATAGAGACCGCGCCAGTGCCCCTGCGCGTGAAAGAGGGCAATGCCCGCAACGATGGTGAAGATCTGATTGCCCATGGCCGCCGCGAGGTCGAAATAGAAATTGTAGGTGGCGGTTGACCCTGGAAGCAGCCGATAAGCGAATACGCAGAAGGCGTATAGGTACAAGGCATAGAGCATGAGGATGAAAACATCCAGCAGGCCGAAGGCAAGGAAACGCGAATTGTGCTTGCGGCCGGGTGCCAGCGCGACAGCGGCGGTGAGGGGAACAACCTTCACGAAGAGCAAGATATCGACGACCGGGGCGTCGGGGACCGGCAGAGAAAACCAAATCTCGTAAATGGACCAGATCGCAGTGCTAGCAGTCCAGAGCAACGATCCTGCAAAGATCAAAAACCAAAAGATGCGTACCCGGGAATGGCCGCGGAGGAAATTCTGGAAGGAAAGAAATGCCGTCACGCCGATGAGGCCCGTCTGGAGCGCGTCACCGAACACTGCCAGAGCAAATCCCCGAGGAAGAAAAACAGCGGCCAGCAGCGAGGCGACCATCACGCCCAGGCCTAGCAGAAGGCCAAAGCGAAATGCCGGAGCAAATTGCGGGCGCAAACGAGCCTGACCTTGCGCGAAGTTAGTTCCGTCTGACATATAGGCGCAGAGCGAGCCGGGAATCAGAATTTGAAGCGGCCTGTGCTACCCGACGAGCCGCCGTGAGCAATGAAAAATCGCTCTCACGGGCGGATAAAGTACACACGTAACCTCTATTTTTGAGCATTGCGGGGAGCAAGAGGAAAGAAATGTAGGGAGTGTGCCGTGATCGTTAAAGGGACTTTAGTACCAGGTAAAACGTGCGAAAAAAACCTGTGGAAAGTGTCCAATAACCTTGCAAAACACATGCGATGTGGGTCAACCTGAGAGTCTGCGGAAGCGCTCGCCGCCAGACTTTGCAGGTCATTGAACGAGGAGTCCATGGGATATCAAACACTAAGCGAGCCACATGCCGAGAAACTGACTGCATCATCGAACAAGGAATCCATGGGATACCAAACACCAAGAGAACAATATGCCGCGAAACTGACTACGCCCGCAAAAGCGGTAGAGAGCATTCAAAGCGGCAGCACCTTGTGCCTGGCACTGGGAGTAGGAATGCCAGGAGGCTTGGCAAAAGCGGTGGCAGACCGCATCCTGGCGGGGGACCTGAAAAATCTCAACCTGTATTACCAGCACTCGATGAAGTACAGCGAGGAGACGCTGATTCGGCCGGAAGTATTATCCAAAGTGGATGCGCGCTGCTTTTTCATGGGCGATCCGGACCGGAGGATGGTCGCGCAGGGGCTCTCCGAGGGCAGAAAATACCTGAGCTATGTACCCATCAATTTTTCAAATATCCCCCGCGCGCTGACCGAGCATATCCACGTAAATACATTTGTGGTCACCGTCTCTCCAATGGACAAATCCGGCCACTTTAGCCTGGGAACGAATAACGATTATGCCTCGATCGTGCTGCGGCACTGTGACCGAGTGATCGTAGAGGTTAACCGCAATATGCCGCGAGTGTTCGGTGACTCACTGGTGCACGTATCCGAGGTACACGCGGTGGTAGAGAACCACGTGCCATTGGTGCAGATACCGTACAAAGATCCGGACGAGGACTCCCTGAAAATTGGCAAATGCATCGCCGAGCAGATTCCGGACGGGGCCACGTTGCAGTTGGGAATCGGCAATCTGCCAAACGCCGTGGCCATCCATCTTGCCAACCACCATGATCTGGGCATCCATTCCGAGTTGTTCAGCCACGCTTTTGTCCGCCTGGTGAAAACCGGGGTGGCCAATGGGAGAAAGAAGACGCTGCATCCGCGGAAGCATGTGTATACCTTCGCCATCGGAGACGACGAGGTTTATGAGTTCATCAACGACAATCCGTCCATCGAGAGTTATCCCTCGTCGTATGTGAACGATATTCACGTGATCGCGCAACACGACAACATTATGAGCGTCAATACGGCCATTGAGATCGACCTCTACGGCCAGGTGAACGCCGAATTCATCAAAGGGCACCAGTACAGCGGGTCCGGCGGGCAGTTCGATTTTGTGAAAGGCGCTTCTTTTTCCCAGGGCGGTAAGTCGTTCATCGGGCTGAAATCCGCGGCAAAAAACGCGACCATCTCCGGCATCGTGCCGCACGTACAAATGGCCACGGATACGCGAATGGACGTCGAGTACGTGGTAACGGAATACGGATGTGTGAACCTGCGGGGTAAGTCCACGCGAGAGCGCGCGCTGGCACTGATCAGCATCGCGCATCCTAACTTCCGGGATGAATTGATGGCCTACGCAATATCGGTCGTTTTAGTCTAGGGATACTGCCCGCACGGCGTTTCAAAAGCCACACAAACTATTTGCACCCTCCACTGGGGGGCAGGTGCATCTACAGGGTTGACAGATTGCTGCGAAGAGTCTAAAAGTATGGCTCTACGCAGCCATCCCGTGTTCCTGCTGGGGGTACTATGAATCCGTCACGCCGGGACTTTTTGAAACTCACAACAATTGGGGGGACCGCCGCCGCCGTTTTTGGTTTTGACTTGCAGTCGGCCTACGCGGAGCTGCGCACGCTGAAAATCGCGCGCGCCAACGAAACGCGATCCACCTGTCCCTATTGTTCGGTGAGTTGTGGGGTCATCATTTATACGATTGGAGACCGCGCAAAGAACGTCACCGCACAAGTGGTTCATGTGGAAGGAGATCCAGACCATCCCATTAATCGAGGGACGCTCTGCCCCAAGGGTGCCTCTCTTGAACAAGACATTCTGAATGAACGCCGCCTGTTGAAGCCACAGGTCCGGCGACCAGGTGGGACGGAGTGGGAAGATATCTCCTGGGACCAGGCCATTGGAGAGATCGCCGAAAAGGTTAAGAAGACGCGCGATGCGACGTTTGTTGAAACGGACGCCGCCGGACATCGAGTGAACCGCTGCGAATCGATCGGCTGGACCGGTGGCTGCACCGATACCAATGAATTTAATTACCTGGTCGTGAAATCCATGCGCGCCCTGGGGGTCGTGCACCTGGAGAACCAGGCCAGAGTTTGACACGGCCCTACGGTCTCAAGTTTGGGACCAACGTTCGGACGCGGGGCAATGACCAATGGCTGGGTGGACATGAAGAATGCCGACATGATGCTGATCATGGGCGGCAACCCGGCGGAAAACCATCCTTGCGGCTTCAAATGGGCCATCGAAGCCAAGCGGAATCGCAATGCGAAGATGATCGTGGTGGACCCACGCTTCACGAGGACCGCCAGCGTTGCGGATCTTTTTTGCCAACTGCGCGTGGCCACGGATATCGCGTTCCTGGGCGGATTGATTCGTTACGCGATTGAGAACAACCGCATCGCGAAAGACTACCTGCTGAACTATACAAACGCCGCGTTCATCGTAAAGGACACGTTCAAGTTGCCGGAGAACGATGGATTGTATTCCGGATACGACGCGAAGACGCTTAGCTACGACAAGGCAACCTGGAATTACGCCAATGGCGATGCGGCCGGGAAACCGCTGGCGGAAGCTCACGTACTCGCGGCTGCGGCGCATTTGACGCCCGGGACTCCGGCGCCGGCTCCAGCCCTGGCGGAAAAACCGGCGTATGACTTCACGCTGCAGAATCCGAATTGCGTGTTTCAGCTTTTGAAGAAGCACTATTCGCGCTACACACCAGAGATGGTGGAGCGAATCACAGGAGTTCCCAAGGACCAGTTCCTTAAAGCCGCCGATCTGTTTACTTCCATCCGGAAAGACGGCGACACCAAGAAAGTCGGGACGATCATCTACGCGGTGGGTTGGACGCAGCATACCTCGGGTACGCAAACCATTCGCACCGCCGCGATGCTACAGCTGCTTCTTGGAAATGTGGGACGTGCCGGCGGCGGCGTGAATGCTCTCCGCGGCCACTCAAATATCCAGGGCGCCACGGACATGGCGGGAATTTTCGACAATCTGTCGGGCTACCTGAAAGTGCCGGTTCCCGCGGATAGCTCGCTCGATACCTGGATGAAGCGAGTCACCCCAAAGCCATCCAAGCCCGGGCCGTGGGAAAGCTTCAATTACTGGGGCAACACGTCCAAATTTGCGGTCAGCTTGCTCAAGGCCATGTACGGAGATGCGGCAACAAAACAGAACGACTGGGCCTATGACTACTTGCCGAAGGTGGACCGCAACTATTCCTGGACCTATCTCTGGGACAACATGTACAACGGCATCGTCAAGGGGTTGTTCGCCTTCGGAATGAACGGCGTGGCCATCGGCCCGGATACCAAGAAAAATATCGACGCGCTGAAAAAAGCGGACTGGCTGGTCGTGGGCGAGATTTATCCCGATGAAACCAGCGAGTTCTGGATGTCGCCGGGCATCACTAAGGAAGAGATGAAGACCATTCAGACCACGGTGTACCGCCTGCCGTGTGCTGGATTCGCCGAAAAGGATGGCACGTTCACCAACTCCGCGCGCTGGCTGCAGTGGAAGAATGTGGCCGTGCCGATGCCTGGAAACTGCCGGGCGGACCAAGCCATCGTGGCGCAGATTTTCCTGAAGGTGCGCGCGCTGTACCAAGCGGAAGGGGGCAAGTTCCCGGACCCGATCCTGAAGCTGACGTGGAGCTATACCGATCCGTCAAATCCTTCGCTTGCCGAAGTTCTGAAGGAAATTAACGGCAAGACATTTGTGGACGCGGAAGACCCGGCAACAAAAGTGCAGCTGAAGGCAAATCAACAGTTGCCGGGATTTGCCTGGCTGAAGGACGACGGCACAACAGCGTGCGGCAATTGGATCTACTGCGGCGCGTACACCGAAGCCGGTAACATGACCGCGCGGCGTGATCCCAGCGATCCCTCGGGCATGGGAGTGCACCAGAACTGGGCGTGGTCGTGGCCTGCGAACCGTCGCGTGCTCTACAATCGCGCCTCCTGCAATGTGGAAGGAAAGCCGTGGGATCCGTCGCGGCGGCAGGTGTGGTGGAGCGAAGCTGCGCAGAAGTGGGTGGGCAACGACGTGCCGGATTTCAAGGCCGACTCCAAACCTGCCGATCATATGGGGCCGTTCATCATGAATCCGGAGGGCGTGGGGCGTATCTTCGCACCGCTCGGCGCGTTTGCCGACGGACCATTCCCTGAATTTTATGAACCGACCGAAAGCCCGGTGGATAATCTGTTGCACCCGCAACAGTCCCGCAATCCTGTGGTGAAGCGATTCAAAACGCCGGACGACAAATATGCCACGCCGAAGGATGGCTACACGGTAGTTTGCACCACTTACCGCCTGACCGAGCACTATCACTACTGGACCAAAAACAATCCCATGAACGTGCAGCTTGTGCCGGAACCGTTCGTGGAAATTCCCGAAGAATTGGCCCAGGAGATTGGCCTGGCTGGCGGGGACAAGGTGAAGATCTCGAGCATTCGCGGGGAATACGTGGCCAAGGCCATGGTCACAAAGCGAATCAAACCCATGATGATAGACGGGAAGAAGACCTACCAGGTGGGCTTTCCGATTCACTGGGGCTATCGCGGGATCGCTGAGGATGAGGGGAAAACTGCGAAAACGCTGGCAAATCTAGTCACGCCGGCGGTGGTCGATCCCAATGCTTACACGCCGGAATTCAAAGGATTCCTGGTGAAGGTCGAGAAAGCGTAGGAGAGCAGCGATGAGCCAAGCGACACTACGCGTTCAGAAAATCAGCGGGCACGCGGGGAGCGTTCCGGGAGAGGACACGCAGCGGGAGTCCCTGGTCTGCAAACTCGTGGATACAACCACGTGCATCGGGTGCAAGGCATGCGAAGTTGCGTGTGTCGAGTGGAACGACATGCCGTTTTCGCCGACAACGTTTGACAACACGTACCAAACGATGCCGGACACGCGCTGGAATTACTGGAACCTGATCCTGTTCAATGAGCACGAGCGCGAAGACGGCTCGTTGCAATGGCTGATGCGCAAGCACCAGTGCATGCATTGCGCGGAGCCAGGCTGCCTGGAGGCGTGCCCCGCGGACGGCGCCATCGTGCAGTACACGAACGGGGTGGTCGATTTTCAGCAGGCCAATTGCATCGGCTGCGGGTATTGCATCACCGGCTGCCCTTTCAATGTTCCGAAGCTCAATAGCGTGACCAAGCGTGTCTACAAGTGCTCGCTTTGCACCGACCGCGTCAGCGAAGGGCTCGAACCCGCGTGCATCAAGTCCTGCCCGACGGGCTGCCTGCACTTCGGCACGAAAGATGACATGAAGGATCTTGCCGAGCAGCGCGCCAAACAACTGAAGGATCATTATGGATTTGCGAATGCGGGCGTTTATGATCCGCCTGGCGTTGGCGGCACGGGGGTGATTTATGTGCTCCATGACGCCACCAAACCGGAATTGTATGGCGGGTTGCCGGGCAATCCGCGCATTCCGCTGGCCGTGAAACTGTGGAAGCATCCGCTGAAATGGCTGGGCAATCTGGCGATTGCGGGAGGGCTGATCGGATTGTTCGTGCACTACCTGCGCTTCGGTCCAAAGGCGCGTGAAGAAGCAGATTTAATTGTGCGTCAAGGAGAACGACCGTGAGCCACCAGGAGCAACTCATACCTCACGGGCATGTACTTCGCTATACCTTTCCTGAACGGATGATTCACTGGGTGGCCGCGGGTTCGTATCTTTATTTGTTGGCGACGGGGCTGGCGTTCTGGTCGCCGTGGTTGTTCTGGGTCGCGGTGGCGCTTGGCGGAGGACAAACCTCGCGAGCGCTGCATCCCTGGGCCGGGCTGATTTTCACGGGCTCGGTTGTGTACATGTACAAGATGTGGGCCCGGCAGATGGGATTTACCGACGTGGACCGCGAGTGGTGGAAGTCACTGCATCACTACGTCCGGAACGAGGACGACCAGATGCCCCCGGCGGGGCGCTACAATGCAGGGCAGAAAATACTGTTCTGGAGCTTTTTCTATGCGGGGCTGGTGCTGCTGCTGACGGGATTGGTGCTGTGGTTCAGCGATTCGCTGCCGTGGAGTCTGCGCTGGCTGCGTTATATTGCGGTGATCCTGCATCCCATTGCGGCGCTCGTGACGATCGCGAATTTCATGATCCACATTTATATGGGCGTGTTCGCGGAACGTGGCGCGTTCGGTTCCGTCATTCGCGGCGACGTGTCGATGGCCTTCGCCAAGCGCTATCACCCGGGTTGGTACAAGGAGATTGTCGGATCGTCTGATCCGCGGAAATGAGCTTTCTCGCCACCGGGAAAGTGAACTATCGCGCACGGATCGAACGCGCCGGGACGCTCGCCGCCCGTTATCCTTTCGCGGATAAGATCCTGGTTTTTTACGGGCAACTTGCCGAGTTCCAAAAAGGACTTTACGAACATTTGCCGAAGATGTGGGGTAAGCAAGCGGTAGCTCCTACCAACGGTGATTTACGCGCAGAACTGAATCTGGCCATCCTGCTTGAACCATTTGACAGATTTCTTTCCCTGATTGAATCCAAGGCTCCGGGTCCACTGGCGGCACAGGCGCGCCAATTGCGGATGCAGGGGGAGAGAGAGTGCTCGAGCGTCCTTACGGAATTCTGGAAAGGAGGTTTGCGGGAAGCAGCCACCGAGGGACTGATGCAGGAGTTTCTGGCGCGAGCCTTTTTCCAGCCGTATGCGGAGTTTATCGTGGGTGCGATGTTGCCGCCTGTCTTGCACATGACGGTTTGCCGCTGTCCTCGGTGCGATTCCCTGCCCTTGCTGGGCGTGCTGCGGCCGGAGGGCGACGGGGGCAAGCGATTTTTGCAATGTTCGTTTTGTTCGCAGGAATGGGAATTTCGCCGCATTTTATGCGCGCATTGCGGAGAAGAAAAGGAATCGGAGCTGCCGGTTTACGTCGCGGAAGCATTTCCTCACGTCCGCGTGGAATGCTGCGACACTTGCAAATATTTCCTCCGCACCATCGATCTGACCAAGGATGGCAATGCCGTTCCGATTGTCGATGACCTGACGGCGATACCGCTGCACCTGTGGGCCGAGGAAAACGGATACAAGAGAATTCAGGGAAATCTGTTGGGAACCTGACAAATGGAGCGTGAAATGCAGAAGAACCACTTGCTTCTGGCTATTTTTTGCGCGTGCGCGATTGCGGCGCGCGGACAGGCTCCGGCGACCTCCGCGCCCCCGTTGATCGTGATCCGGGCTGGCTCGCTGATTGACGGACAAAGCGATGTGGCCAAAAAGAACCAGCTCATTTTTGTGCGTGCGAACCGCATTGAAAGAGTTAGCGAAGGAACCGCTTCCATTCCCGCGGGTGCAAGGGTCATCGACCTTTCCAGCGCCACGGTTTTACCAGGGTTGATAGACGCTCACACACATATTTTCTTGTGGGGAGAAGACCCCGCAAAGGGCGGCTACGACGCAAACATTTTGAAAGCGGGGATTTCGCTGCGGGCTGCACGCGCAACTTACGCGGCGCGTAGAGCGCTAGAACAGGGATTCACTACGATTCGAGACGTGGAAACGGAAGGCGCGGGCTACGGCGATATCGAAATCAAGCAGGCTATCGCCGAAGGAACGATTCCGGGACCGCGCATTTTTGCTTCGACACGGGGGATTTCTTCAACCGGCGGCTACAACCTGGAGGGTTACGCGCCGGAATTAACCGTGCCGAAGGGCGTACAGATCGTTGACGGCCCGGTGGAAGCGCGGAAGGCGGCACGCGAGCAACTGGATCACGGCGCGGACTGGATCAAAGTCTACATGACGCATCGCTCGTGGGTGGACCAGGAAGGCCGCCTGGTTTCCCAGCCAACTTTGACCGTCGAAGAGTTAAAAGCGATTGTGGACGAAGCGCACGGCTGGGGGAAAAAGGTAGCCTGCCATGCTTACAACGGGCTCGGATTACAGCGAGCGCTCGATGGCGGGTGCGATTCGATTGAGCATGGCCTGGAAATAACGGATGCGCAAATCGAACAGATGGCGCGACAGGGTACATGGTACTGTCCGACGATTTCGGTCTATTACACCGACTGGGATTCCGAGGATACGCCTTCGGGAAAGAGGGACCGCATGCGCGCCCTGGTGCATGAGGCCACTTTTCGCAAGGCACTGAAGGCGCGCTTAAAGATTGTCTACGGCACGGATATGGGCGGCATGCCCTGGCAAGAAGCCGAAGCACAGGAATTCCGGCGAATGGCGGCGCTCGGGATGTCTCCGATGGATGCGATTCAGTCGGCAACTCTCAGGGCCGCGGAAATGCTGGAGAGCAAGGGTCAACTGGGCGTTATCGCGCCCGGAGCGTTCGCCGACATCATTGCGGTCAGCGGCGACCCGCTGAAAGATGTGGGGGAGTTGGAAAGAGTGAAATTTGTAATGAAAGATGGAGCAGTGTACAAGGATCAATTCGCCAGCAAATAGGCGGGCACTTCACAACATGCGAAGCCGTAGCGTGGCTGGCGAAGTGATTCAGGGCTGGCCGTTGAGGGCGGTCCAGGCTTTGTGAAGCAACTGGCTCAGTGTGCCGGACCCGGAACCAGCGCTCTCCCTCGGTGAATTTTCGCTGACCGACTGGGCTGTGAGTGATGAGAACGTGGGCGCGCTCATCGCGCGTGAGGTGTGAAGACCCTCGTTGGTGCCGTACATTATTCTTGCGAGGCTCAGGTTTGGCATTGAATACTCCCCCGCTTCCGCCGGGAAGCGCAATTGCATTGGTTTATTGTGCGCCTACGCGGGACAAATGAATCGCCGCTGCAAGAAAAAGAGGCGAGATGATAACTGGCCGCGCGGTCAGTTCTGCTAGAATGCGAGGGCGCGGAAGGAGACTTGAAGATGGCGGAGCAGAATTTTGCGAATCATGTGAAGTTGGTGCCGGCGTTCCACTTTTTTGTGCTGCCGGTTCTAACTCTGAATTTAGCAGGGTCGATCTACCGGCTGGTGCATACCTGGTTTACTTGGGGCGCGTTGATCCAACTGCTGACGGCGGTGGCACTATTGGTGTTGGCGTTCAATGTGAGGTTGTTCGCGCTGCGCGTGCAGGACCGCGTGATCCGCATGGAGGAACGCGAGCGAATGAGCAGGGTCTTGCCGGATGATCTGAAGCCACGCATTGGGGAGTTCACGCCAAAGCAGCTGGTGGCGTTGCGCTTCGCGAGCGATGCCGAACTGCCAACGCTGGCGCGCAAAGTGTTGAACGACAAGCTGACCGACATCAAGGCCATCAAGAAAATGGTACAAAACTGGCGCGCCGACTATCTGAGGGCGTAAAGATCGTTTGTTTTGGCGTGAAATCCGGAGCTAAAGAGGGATTCCTCACTACGCGGACTCCGTTATAGACTGCACGACGGAGCGTTGGCGATGCGGGAACATTGAACTTTCGCGATTTGCCGAAGCATTTCAATATTGAAATCTTGCTTGGTTGCGAGGTTGAGATCCTTCGGGCCGCAAAAGTCGCGGCCCTCAGGATGACAATTCGCTGTGAGGACGATCCGATGAATTGTGGCGCGGGCGACTTGAGCGGACCGCCTCAGAAGGCGGCCCCGGGCGAAATCTAGAGGTGCCAATCGTCGGATTGCCTCAGTATGACAGCGTGTTGGTGCGTTGAGTGACGGGGAAACTTCATTTCGCGAGAAATGTTGTTCAGAGGATGCTTTGCACCACGCCGCCTTCGGCGCGGACAGCGGCACCGTTGATCACAGCCGCCTGAGTGCTGGCCACGAAGGCCACGATCGCGGCAATTTCTTCCGGCGTTTCAAAGCGTTTGAGAAGCGAGGTCGGGCGCGTGTTGGCAAAAAATTGTTTCTCGAGTTCCGCTGTGCTTACTCCTTGTTGAAGGGCTATCTCCTGCAAGAAGTTTCCCGCACCTTCGGAAGCCGTGGGGCCAACGAGGACCGAATTGACGGTCACGCCCGTTGTCGCGACGGATTGCGCGATGCCGCGGGCAACCGAGACCTGGGCGGTCTTGGTCATGCCGTAGTGAATCATCTCCACCGGGATCTGCTGTCCCGATTCACTGGAAATGAAAATGATCCGGCCCCAGTTTTTTTTCAGCATTGACGGGAGATAAAACCGGCTCAACCGAACGCCGCTTAGGACATTCACCTCAAAAAATCGCTGCCAATCGGCATCGGGAATCTCGAGGAAGGGCTTGACCTCGAAAATGCCAAGGTTGTTTACGAGAATGTCCGCGCTCGGCACTTCTTTCAAAAACGCATCGACGCCTGACGTAGTGCCAAGGTCTGCTGCGACACCGGTAAACTCCGCGCCACGGTTGCGTAGACGCAGCTTCTCGAGCGCCGCATCCACGCGAGCCTGGGTCCTCCCGTTGATGACCACACGGGCGCCCTCCTCCGCCAGCGTGGCGGCGATGGCCAATCCAATGCCCGCCGTTGATCCCGTGACGACCGCAAGTTTCCCTTGCAGACCGAGATTCATTCCAGGCCTCCTTGAAATGCTTTTTGCCAGGGTGGTTGCTTAGAATGCCGCTTTCGCCTTCGCGATGCCAGTGGAAAAAGATTCAATTTCGTCGATTTCCTGCGGAGTGAGACGGCACTCCCCGGCGCGCATGACGCCTTCCGCTTGTTTCGCACTGCGAGCCCCGGCAATGGCACCGGTGACGCGAGGATGGCGCAACGTCCAGGCAATCGCCACTTCTCCCGGACTGCGGCCGTGGCGCGCGCCAATTTCCTTCAACTTCTCCACCAACTCGAGATTCCTCGAGAGCCTGGGCTCCTGAAATTCCGGATTGCGCCTACGGAAATCATCCGCAGGCAGCGCGGCAGCGCGTTCGCGGGTCATGCCCCCGGTCAACATTCCGGAAAACATCGGCGAGTACACAATCACGCCAATCCCCTGCTGCTCGCAATAGGGCAAAACCTCTTGCTCGATCTGGCGGCGAAGGATGGAATAGGGCGGCTGAAGTGAAGTGACCGGAGCAATCTTCTCCGCGCGTTTCAGTTGCGGCGCACTGAAATTAGAAACGCCGATCCAGCGCACTTTCCCCTGTTTCTGAAGAGAGCTGAGCGTTTGCCAGGCTTCTTCCAGACCAGGGCCGTCATCGGCGGGCGGCCAATGGATTTGGTAGAGATCGATGGCCTCGACTTGCAAGCGGCGCAGGCTGTCTTCACACTCCTGGCGGATCGAATCCGCGGTGAAGTTCGGTGCGATTTTGCCGGAGGAATCCCAGCGTAAGATGCACTTGGTGAAGACATACGGGCGCGGGCCGCGCCATTCCTTCAATGCGCGCGCGACCACTTCCTCGGAATGGCCAAGTCCATAGACCGCCGCTGTGTCGATCCAATTGACGCCAAGCTCCAGGGCTTTGTGAATGGCGGCAATAGACTGAGCGTCATCCTGTGGCCCCCAAGCATATTCCCAGCCGCCTCCACCAATCGCCCAGGCGCCAAAGCCGACGGGCGTGATTTGCAGATCGGAGTTTCCCAATTTGCGAGTGTTCATGGTTCTCTCTGAGGGTGAATTATAATCGCCCCGTAAACGTGGCAAAGACAAAAGGATCGGGGGGCATTGGTTGGATGAAGGAGGGGAGAAAAAGGTTCAGGTGATTTATTGAGCCGCGAAGGCCGCGTCGAGAGAGACCGATTCGTTATCCAGATTCGAAAGAACCAATTTTTGCGAGCCAGGGAGCATCGCCGGCGTAGTGAGAGTCAGAGTGTTCATGTCCTTGAAGGTCACTGCTGCTGGCTTTCCACCGACTGTAGCCTTAATGCCGTTCAGGAAGCCGCTTCCACGCACGGTCACGCTCGGGAACCGAGACTACGCCTGCCGTGAATTGTCAAGTTATGAAACAACCCAACGAGTAAGCACAGGAATAAAAACGGCGCCCCGAACTGATCAGGGCGCCGTGTCCTGAGTACAGAGGAAGGGTTGAAGAAACTTAAATGGTTTTCGTACCAACGCCAGCGGTTGCGGCCGCTGAACCGGACCGCGAGAAGGCCCCGGCACCGGATTCCTTCTCACTGCTCTTGTCGATTTCGATGGAACCCTTGAAGTAGGCGCCGTCTTCGATCATGATGCGGGCGGTGGTGAGATCGCCGTTGACGGAGCCATCCTTCTTGATTTCGATGCGGTCTTTGGCACGCAGATTTCCTTTGACGTTGCCATAGACCACCACTTCGCGCGCGATAATATCCGCGGTCAACTTGGCGGTGGCGCCGACGGTCAGTTTGCGCTCATCAAGTTGTACCAGACCTTCAACCGAACCTTCGATCGTCAGGTCTTCACTTCCGGAGATTTCGCCTTTCACGTGCAAACTGGGACCGAGCCGGGCGGTAGCGCGGTCTGCGGTTGCTCCCAACGGACGCATGGCATCTGTACTCATTGCTGTAGTTCCCTCCCAAGTTGCCGCCGTTGGTTTAGGCGGCTGACTCGCTGAAAAAGTTTTCGACTCCGGTTGCGCTGGTTCAAGCGTATCCGGTTTTTTGTTACCCCACATCGGACCTCCTGAGGAAAAGCACACTGGGCGAGAATTTCTGGCCTGGTGTAAGCAAAGAGTAGTCCGTGGGAGAGTATGCGGCAAACACAATAACCGAACGGCCGACGTGAAGGTAACTAGACCTAAAGGACAGGTGCGCGACCGTATCGAAGGTGTGGGAGAAGCGCGGGCGAAGAGCAGGGGAACGCGGATTGCACAGCCGTGCCCCACGCCCGCATCGACAGTGACGGCGTTAACGAGGCAAGTGACTAGGTTCGCCTGTACCAGCCTAAAAGACATAAAATCTAGCAAGGGATGGACGAACCGACATTGAGTGCGGTCGAGTTGAATCTAAGTGCAATTGGAGGCAGTAGCCTGCTGAAGCGAGGTCGAGGAAATGACAATCGACGAATCTAATTGGCTTGATTCCAAGGTAATCGAATGTCAGCAGTGCGGTCAAACACTCCATTGGCTTTGGCATTCTCCGATGTATGACAAGACGTTTTTCTATTGCACTCAATGTCCCAAACGAGTAGAGGTGGGCCATCACGACGAGATTGTTCTCAAATTACGTAAGCTTGCAATTGAGAAAGCACGGGCAGACGGAGAGAACGAATGGAGCCACAGGTTTCATTACCTCATCGAGGAGAAACTGGCTGATTGCGACTGTGGGGGGCGTTTCAAATACGACGCACCACGAAGATGTCTGCGGTGCTTCTCGGTGCTGGCCCAGTCGGAACCAGGTCGGGACGTTTGGCCGCCAGAATCAACAGATGAAAAATTTAGCCCTGAGTATCTGCCCCTTAGTTATCCAGTTGAATCGCTAATCAAAACGGCGAATATCTGGCGTCCGTAATTCGTGCTGATTACACTTTCTGTGAGGGGATTATTGGTTGGGTGCTTGGGTGGTTCCATCGGCTGGCTAGGAGGAAGGCTTGTCGGGCACCGGCTGGCTTGCGAGAAAATCGGTGGCGAAGCGCTTCGAATAAGAGGCCAGGAGTTGCTCGATGCGCCCGGACGAGGGCGATTTCAGGACGAATCCGGCGTGGTGGAACTTCTTGATGCGCTCGACGATTTCAGGGTCGGTGTAGGCGGAAGTATCGGGCTCGTTCTGGCGGGCAAGGGAGACGATGACCCCGGCATAGTCTTCGCGCGGCGGCGGAAGCTGGTAAGGCATCTTCCCGGCGGTCACTTCCAGGCGCGCCCATTCTCGCCAGAGGTTAATGCCAGTGGCGGTTTCGACCATGTTGGAAATGTAGGCGCCACCAACACGCGCGGCGATTTCAATGAAGTAGACGCGATGATCGCTCTGCGCGGTCAGAAACTCCGCGTGGGCAACACCGCGCATCAGGCCGAGCCCATGGATCAGTTTCTGATTGACTTCTTTTAACGCCAAAGTATCTGGCGCATTGCGCGGCAGCGTGCGCGTGGTAAACACGCCGCCCTGATGCGCGACGTCGAGCGGCGGCGCGCCGTAGGAATGCGCCTCCGCAAAGAGCACAGCGCGTTCAGAGACGACGCTATCCACGTGGGATACGCTTCCGGGAATGAATTGCTCCAGCAAATATTCGGACTGCCGGTCCCCGAGTTGGTCGAGCCAGCGCCAAAGGTCCTCTGCCGCCTCTATCTTTTTCATTCCGATTCCAGAGGCTTGTGAGCGCGGCTTAAGAAGCCAGGGGCTCGGCACTCGCGCCATGAACTCGCGCAGGTCGTCGTAGTTTAGGACGTGAATAAATTCGGGAACCGGAATGCCGCTTTCGCGAGCCTGGGCGCGCATGGCCAGCTTGTCCCGGAAATGGCGGATGGTGGTTTGGCCAATGCCGGGGAGGCGGAGGTGCTCGCGGAGCGCGGCCACATTCTCCATGTCGAACTCGTCCAGCGCCACGATGCGATCGATGTGGCGCGTGCGCGCGGCATAGCTGACGGCATGAATCATGTCCGTGACGGACAGTTCCTCGGGCATGAAAAACATCTCGTCGATCATGTCGCGCGGCCAGTCGGCGCTGCGCAGCTTCTCTAGGGTAAGTAGGAAAACGGTGCACCCGAGAGCCTTGCAGGTGCGCAGGAATTCCTGGCCCTTCTCGTAGGAGGAAACACAGAGGATGGTGATCGGTCTCGCCGCAGTCATCGGTGCCTTGGACACGCCCTTCGAACCCCGTGATGCCGGCCTGAAGGCACGGAGCTACAAGAGCACGTCTCGTGAAGCTGGGCGGATTATATATGGCTTTAACGCGCAGGAAAGAGGAATTGCAGGAATGGCGCGACGCGCTGAGCCCATGCGGCTTCATTGTGTTCCGCGCCCTCGACGCGTTCATAGTGCAAATTCCGTTCGGGCTGCCAGCCCTTGCGGATAAGAACATCGCGGAAGCGCTCCACATCGTCCACGATGCGCGGTCCTTCGCGCGTACCGATGTCGAGCCAAATACGCGGAAAAGGATGAACGGGCGCCGCCGCGGCAAATCGCAGAATCACGCGTTCGTTCCACCATACCGACGGTGAGAGAGCCGCAATTCTGCCAAAGAGTTGCGGTTGCCGCAGGCCCAGATAGAGCGAAACCAGTCCGCCGAGCGAAGAACCGCCGATGCCGGTGTGCTCGGCACCTTCCAGCACGCGGTATTTTCCCGTCACGAACGGCCGAACCTCTTGCAGAAGGAACTTGGCGTAACGATTGGCCCGGCCGCCACCCAGCCGGGGCACGCGAGTAGGTGTGTATTCACCCAAGCGCTGTTTACCGGCGTTGTAGATACCCACGATGATGAGCGGCTCAATGCGGCCCTCATTGATACAGCTGTCGGCAGTTTGGCCCACGTGCCAATCCATTCCGGGGATAAAGGAAGTCGCGCCGTCGAAAAGATTCTGCCCGTCGTGCAGATACAGGACGGGAAAGCGGCGGCGGGGCTGCTGATCGTATCCTGGAGGGAGATAGACGATCAAATCGCGCTGGTTGCGCAAGTACCGCGAAGGAAACTGCTCATGCTTAATCAGGTTCGGCGCGCTCACGGAGCGATGACGACCAGGAGATCTTTGGCTTCCACGTGCTGGCCAGGTGTGACGAGCAGTTTGGTGATTCTACCCCCGATGGGCGCATAAATATTCGACTGCATCTTCATGGCTTCCAGTGTCAGAAGCTTAGCACCACGCTCGACCAGATGATTCGCCTGCACCGCAATGCTGCTGATGAGGCCGGCAGTGGGCGCACCAACATGGCCGGGGTCTTCCGTGTCCGCCTTGGGATGGCTGCGTTCGACCACACGCAGCGAGCGGTCCCGGACGTTGACCTCGCGGGGCTGGCCGTTCAGTTCGAAAAACAAAGTGCGCGTGCCGTCGGGATGCGGGTCGCTAGCGGTCAGAAATTTCACGATCATGGTTTTGCCATGCTCGATGTTCACGGTGATTTCTTCGGCGGACTTCAAGCCATAGAAGAACGCGGGCGTTGGCAAAACGCTCACGTCCGCGTAGGTTTGGCGGAATTTGTCGTAACTGAGGTGCACCTCGGGGTAGAGCAAGTAACTGAGAAGGGCGCCGCGCTCCACTGGGTGACCAACCTTTTTCTCCAGTTGTACTTGTTCCTCTTCGAAGTCCACGGGGGCGAGCCTGGCACCGGGCCGCCCTTTCAGCGGCGCCTGGCCACGGAGAATGATGCGCTGCAATTTCTTCGGCCAACCACCTTGGGGCACGCCCAGCGTGCCGGAAAACATTTCCACGACGGAGTTAGGAAGCGATACGTCGTGGTTTTCGTCCAGTTCCAACAAATCACCAGGCTTCATTTCGTTGGCCAAAAGAAAAAGCGCCATGTCTCCGACGACTTTGCTGGAGGGCGTCACTTTGACGATGTCGCCGAAGAGCTGATTCACTTCCGCGTAGGTTTTCTCCACCTCGCGCCAGCGGTGTCCCAGGCCCATGGCCGCGGCCTGCTCGCGCAAATTCGTGAATTGCCCACCGGGAATTTCGTGCTCATAGAGGCGCGCCGAGCCCGATTTCGGCCCGGAATCAAACGGCAGATAATAGGTGCGAACCGTTTCCCAAAAATCGGAGCATTCGTTCAGGGCGGCAATGTCGAGTTGCGTCTCGCGTGGAGTGTTGAGGAGCGCCTCCACCGCGGAATTCAGATTGGGCTGACTGGTGCCGCCGCTCATGGAGGCGATCGCGGCATCCGCGACATCCACACCAGCTTCGGCGGCTTTCAAGAGGGAGGCGGAGTTGACGCCGCTGGTGTCATGCGTGTGGAAGTGAATAGGGATGGCGATCTCTTGGCGCAGTTCCTTCACCAGGGCATAGGCGGCGTACGGCCTGCAGACACCCGCCATATCCTTAATGGACAGGAAATGGGCGCCCAGCTTTTCCAGTTGCTTGGCCATGCGCACGTAATACTTCAGCGAATACTTGGGCCGGCGCTTGTCAAAGATATCGCTGGTATAGCAAATGGCCGGCTCACAGACCGCGCCAACCTCGAGCACGGCGTCGATGGAGACGCGCATGTTTTCGATGGAATTCAGCGAATCAAAAATCCGGAAGATGTCGATGCCCTGTTTCTGGGCTTCGCGTACAAACTCGACAATGACATTGTCTGGATAAGAAGTGTAGCCCACGGCGTTCGCGCCACGCAGCAGCATCTGAAAACAGATATTGGGGATGCGCTGGCGCAGTTCGCGAAGACGCTGCCAGGGATCTTCGTGGAGAAAACGCATGGAGGTATCGAAGGTTGCGCCGCCCCACATCTCCAGGCTGAAAAGATTCGGGAGGCGCTGGGCTATCGCGCTTGCCGTGGTTAATAGATCGTACGTGCGTACGCGCGTGGCCATCAGCGACTGGTGCGCGTCGCGGAGGGTCGTGTCTGTAAGCAGCAGGCGCTTTTCCTTGCGGGCCCAGGCGGCAAATTTTTTCGGTCCCAGTTTTTGCAAAAGCTGCCGTGTTCCCGCCGGTGGAGCAATGCCGGGAACGGTGGGCAGAGGAGCCTTTTCGATCGCCTCAGGAACTTTCTTCCCTTTTACCTCGGGATTGCCATTCAAAATAACGTCTCCGAGGTAGGAGAGCAGCTTAGTGGCGCGATCGGCGCGCCCAGTGAATCGGAATAGCTCCGGAGATTCATCGAGGAAGGAGGTGGTCACTTCGCTGGCACGGAAACGCGGATGGTTAACCACATTTTCGAGGAACGGAATATTTGTCTTCACGCCGCGGATGCGGAATTCGCGAAGCGCGCGGTCCATGCGCTGGCAGGCTTCGGGCAAATTGATGCCCCACGCGGTCACTTTGACAAGCAGCGAATCGTAGTAGGCGGCGAGCAATGCTCCAGAGTAGGCCGTGCCGCCATCGAGACGAATGCCGAACCCGGCGGGGGAACGATAAGTGGAAATGCGGCCATAGTCCGGGGCGAAATGTTTTTCCGGATCTTCGGTGGTGACCCGGCATTGCAGCGCCGCGCCGTGGAGAGGAATTTTCTCCTGCTGCGGAAGAGCGAGTGGATCCTCGTGCAGCTTGTGTCCCTGGGCTACCAGGATCTGGGCGCGGACGATATCGATGCCGGTCACCACTTCCGTGACGGTGTGCTCGACCTGGATGCGAGGGTTCACCTCGATGAAATACCATTTCTGGGAATCAACGTCGTAGAGAAACTCCACCGTGCCTGCATTGCGGTAGTTTGCCTGGCGCGCAATTTTGAGCGCGGCGTCGCACAGTTCGGCACGGACCCTGTCCGGCAGGTTCAATGCGGGCGCAACTTCGACAACCTTCTGATGGCGCCGCTGCACCGAGCAATCTCGTTCGTACAAGTGCAGGAGGTTTCCATGTTCATCGGCTAAAATCTGCACCTCGATATGGCGGGCACGCGGAAGGAATTTCTCCAGAAAGACCGATGCATCCCCGAATGCCGATTTCGCTTCGGCCTGCGCTTCTTCCAAGCGCGCGGCCAGTTGCGCCGGGTCGTGGACGACGCGCATGCCACGGCCGCCGCCGCCCATCGCGGCTTTCACGATGACGGGATAACCGATTCCTGCGGCAATTTTCTGCGCCTCGGCCGAGGATGAGACGGGGTTCTCTGTTCCTGGTAACACCTGCACATCGGCGGAAGCAGCCAGACGCCGAGCGGCCGTCTTGTCACCAAGAAGTTCCAACAGTTCGGGTGTGGGACCTACGAACGCCAAGTCTGCCTTGGCGCAAGCTCGTGCCAGCGCGGGATTTTCTGACAGAAATCCATACCCTGGGTGGATGGCATCGACTTCATGTTCTTTGGCAATAGCAATGATGCCGGCAATATCGAGGTAGGCTTCGACCGGCCCTTTACCCGCACCCACTTGGTAGGCTTCGTCAGCTTTGAAGCGGTGCAGGGCCAAGCGGTCTTCTTGCGAATAAATCGCTACGGTGCGCAACCCAAGTTCGTTCGCCGCGCGGAAGATGCGGATAGCAATTTCGCTGCGATTGGCAGCCAGCAGTTTGTGGATCGGTTTATGTTTCTTCATGCGTGTGTGTCAGTCTGCCCCGTCAAGGCAATCTGAAATTCTACCTTGTTTCGCGCAGGAAGCCACATCGCGGACGACAATGCCGAAATAATTGATGCTTACGAGCAGGAAAGCGGATAACCGAAGTCCGAGGTATTTGACCTCAGAGCTGATGGACAGGCAACCCGCCCACCTGGAGGAAGTGCTGAATGTTCGCTGTGCCTACGCCGTAACCAAGCTCAAGCGCAGTGACGCCCACTAACAGTTCAGGGAGAGGGACTTTAACTCCCCGGGCCTGGTTCTGACCGTCCAGATGGCCTGCGCGAAGAGCAATTGCCGCGGTAACTGGATAGACGGGCAGCGCCGTGAGCAACTCTTCGATAAATTTTACTCGTTTTGATTTTCGCTCGGCAGTGTCGGCACGTGCCGCTCCATGCGCTAGCTCAATAAGCGTCACCACAGAGATGCCAACCTCGGTCTCGCCGATTTCTTGAGCGATGATGCTCATGACTTGCCGAGCGTTCTTGCCTTGGCGCTCTGCTGCGATCAAAACGCTTGAGTCCGGGATCAGTCCCATTCGGCCGGGTTAAGTGGCTCGCGATGGCTCGAGATGGCTGCTTCAACGTCCTTGGAGAAGTCAGCGTCGATCGTAGCCGTCGAATCTTCCGGGAGCAACGCAATGCACTCGGAAATGGTGCGCCGGATTGGTTCCGGGGAATGAAGGACGGCAACAGGCCGCTTGTCCTTCTCAATAACGATCTCTGCGCCGGCCCGCACACGTGCCAGAAGCATCGCGACATCAGTCGCCGCAGCCTCGGATTCGGAGACGTGAATCACACGCTTAGACATAAATAAGAGTATACACGGATGAACATTGACATAGCGTAGCTAGCGTTAATGCTTAAGCAGCGGCGAGGCAAAGCGAATGGGCACGCCAAAATTCGACCCGCCAAACCCACGCACAACCGCAAAGGTAACCCCAATGACTCCTCCCAGCGGGTTCAACAGCGGCCCGCCGGAGCCGCCGGAAGTGGTCTGGGCGTCGTAAACAATCTTGTCCGCTAACACATCGCCCACATGGCCTTGCGTCACCAGTGGGCGAATCAGCTTGCGTTTCGCCAGTTCCGCGAGCACTAACTTCGGGTCTCCCCCGCTAGTCTTCACGATCTGCTGGACCGTTTCGTCTCCTGCGCGCGCCAGAATCGCATCGATGCCGGTCGCATATCCCAGACTGATCAGTGGCTCACCACTGACGGCGGCCTGCTTGCTGCTGTCCAGCTTCAAAACGGGCCGCTTCAGCTCCGACAAATCTCCGTGAACGAGCGCCAAATCGGCCTCCTCCGAAATGCGCGAAATGCTGACAGGAATTCCGCTCGGGTAACCTGGAAAATAGGCCGACATCTCCGCAAGCACCGGTTCCAGGCCCTGTTTTTCCGCGCTATTCAAGTCCTCGTTCTGCCACCACGGCTGGACCACGTGATGATTGGTAAGGATTCTTCCTTCACCGGCAATGAACCCACTGCCGAAGTAGTCCGCTCGAAGTTCGGGCGCCCGCCCCTCGGTGGTGTAAACGGTATTGCCATCGCTGTCCTTTAGCGGCGAACCGTCACTGTTGATCCCGCCATAGCGCAAACGCTTTCCGGAGTTCTTCTCATTGAAGGCCACGGAAATGTGGAGCAGGCAGACGCTGGGCGCGTAATCGCGAATAACGGTTTCCGCCGCCTGGGAACTACCTTCCAGCTTGGTCAGGCGGCCGGTGGCTTCTTCAAGCTGATGGCGGAGTTCGTTGACGTCGCCTCCGTCAGGCGCTGAAAGCTTTTTGCGGAGAGCATCCGTCTGCTGCTGCAGTTGTTGTTTTTGCTCCAGCAAGTCCGCATTGGTGGGGTCTTGGCGCAGGTGGCGCACCGATGCCAGCAGTTGCTCCTCGTTCTGAACGCTGCGCTCAAGCTGTGAAATCAAAGTATAGGCGCGCTTTGTCTCCTGCCCCGCTTTGCGCGAGTAGCCAAAGAAAATGGCTGCAATCACCAGCGCCAGGCCCAAGAGCGCACCAACGCCAATTTTCAGGATGCGTTCGAGGGAGAATGCGTCGCGAGTCATCTTCTCCGTGACAGCCAGAGCTTGAAAGGCGGTCTGCGCCACCTGGTAACTTTCCTCGGAGTTGCGAAGTTTCCGCTGAAGTTCTTCGATGGAGCGCTTCTGGCGCAGTTGCGTCCGCACTCGGGCAAGGAGTTCGCCCTCTTCCCAAGGCGCGGCAATTACGTCGTCAGCTCCCATCTGCAAGACGCGAGCCCGCTCGTCTGGTCCCCCCATTGTCAAAACAATGACGCGAACCTGCGAGGTAGTGCCGATTTCCTTGATTTCAGAGAGCGCATTGGCCGCACTTGGGTTGTCCAGACTGGCGGAAAGAAGAAAGACGTCGGGTGGCGCACCGAGGACGAGGCGAAACCCCTCTTCGGGAGTGGCCGCGGAACGCACCGCATATCCCGTGCCCTGAAGGGTTTTTTGCAAGGCCTCCCGGCTGGCTGCCTGCGGTTCAACGATAACGATGGTTTCCAGTTGCGTTGCCACCTGCGTGTCCTGTTCCGGTTGCCCACAACCTTCCGACGAAAAGGACGGATAGTCTACCTTAGAGTGACGCTTGTTGCACTGCTGAGAGGTACGTTAGCTTTTGTTGATTGAGAAGCAGAAGGCTGAAACTGCCGAAGTTGTTGGAGGTCGCTCTGCACGCGTTCGCGGATTCTTGCATCCTTTTTTGCATCGTAGAGCGCGTCCGGGCTGGCTCGCAAGCTGCCACACTTGATTGACTTGGCTGCACCTGGTACCTAAGATGAGTGCAAAATGGCGGATTCCGGATCGTTCCCTGGGACAAGTCACCTTCCACTCCCGTGTCATACCCAGGTCGCTGGTCAGAATTTCGGAGACAAACTGACAAATCAACGTCCACGGATTTTTTATGGCTGGTGGATAGTGGCCACCGCGGCGCTGGGGCTTTGCCTGGGCGCTGCGCCGATCATCGTGTTTGCGTTTGGAGTATTTTTCAAACCGCTGGGCCAGGAATATCACGCGGGGCGGGGCGCGATTTCATTCGCGTTCACACTGCAGAATCTTGCGGCGGCGCTCTTCGCGCCGTTGACAGGGCGGTTGATTGACCGGTTCGGCGCGCGAAAAGTGATCCTGCCCGGGACGGCAATTTTCGGAGTGATGCTGCTCTCATTCAAGGGTGTACATCCCCGGTGTCGTACAGTGTGGTGGTGTCGCACTGGTTCAACCGGCGGCGAGGATTGTGCCTTGGGCTGATGATGCTGGGCATCGGCGTGGGAGCGATTGTCGTACCGTTTGCGGCGCAGCGACTGATCGCGATGTTCGGATGGCGCGCGGCGTATGCAATTTGCGGCGGCGCGGTTCTGGTGATTGCTCTGCCGCTTGCGGCGGCTTTTTTGAGAAACGACCCGAAGGACAAGGGCCTGTTGCCGGACGGGATAGCCGAAGCAGATGAGAACGCACAACCAAAGGAGCGAGGGCGTGCGTCCGTTGAGGGATTGACCTGGCAGGAAACCTGGCACAGTTCGACGTTCTGGCTTCTGGTCACTTCGTTTTTCCTTGCTGGCGCGAGCTTGCACGCGTGTGTCCTGCACATGCCGGCTTTGCTGACAGACCGCGGCGTCAGCGCCCAGGGAGCAGCCGCAGCAAGTTCCGTGGTGGGGTTTGCGCTGATGATCGCGCGGGTTGGTACCGGGTATCTGCTGGACAGGTTTTTTGCGCCGCGGCTGGCAGCGTTCTTTTTTTGCGCAGCGGCGGCGGGAATTGGTGTGCTGCTGTTCGGAGCGGCGGGAAAAATCGCGCTCGGTGCGGGGTTCCTGATTGGGATGGGAATGGGAGCTGAGGGAGACATCATCGCGTACTCGCTGAGCCGGTATTTTGGATTGAAAGCGTTTGGCACGGCATTCGGATATGCGTTTGGCGCGTTTGTGCTGGCGGGCGCGCTTGGGGCCCTGCTGATGGGAGTAGGATTCGATTTCACACGGTCGTATACGGTGCCGCTGGCGGGGTTTTTTGTGACGATGTTGATGGCGGCGGGGCTGATGACTCGGCTGGGGCCGTATTGTTATGCTGCGACACACGGTCCCTTGCCTAATGAACGGAGCTAGCTGAGAGACTATGAACAGCCCGTTGACTTACCCCGACCAGCAGCGCGACGAAATCAAGGCAATCGGCGCGTTCCTCAAGAAGGTCCTGATTGCACTACTGATTTGTCTCTTCGACGTCCTAGCCTGACTTGCGTCACATTTGGTCTGGACACGGCTATTCCATGTCGTGCTACTTACTGAAATTCCTGGTCACTTTTAGTACTTACGCAGGACACCGATGACGCGGCCCTGAACTTTCACTTCGGTGGCGGGCAGGACGATGGGGGCCATTTCGGAATTCGCGGGCTGCAAACGGATCTTCCCGGGACCTTCGCGATAGAACCTCTTCAGAGTCGCATCCTCGCCCCCGACGAGGGCAACCACAATGTCGCCGGCATTGGCCACCTGGGTCTGCTCGCAAACGACGAAATCACCATCCATGATGTGGTCTTCAATCATGGAATTGCCCTTCACCTGGAGGACAAACGAATTGCCGCCACGCGCAAAGTCGCCCAAGGAAATGGTCTCGTGCTCCTGGATGGCTTCCAGCGGGCGCCCCGCGGCGATGCGGCCCACCAAGGGCAGTTCCTGGATGCGGCGTTCGAGCACCTGTTCCTTGACCGGCTTGGGCAATTGCACAATTTCGATCGAGCGGCTTTGGTTGTAGCCACGGCGGATGAACCCTTTCTTCTCCAGCGTGCTGATGTGCTTGTGCACCGTGGCCAAAGATGTCAGCTTCAATCCGCGTCCGATTTCCTCGAAACTGGGGGAGTAACCGTGGCGGGTCTCGAAATTCACGAGATAATCCAAAACTTCTTTCTGCCGTTTGGTCAGGGCCATGAGTGCCTCCACTTGTCGTCTGGCGCTTCCGGTGAGCGCGTGGGTCAAGTAATGTGCCGTACGTTCCGTGATGGCACAGCGAGACTAGACTCACTGTAGGCGAAAAGAAAGCGAACGTCAAGTAGCGTTTTAGCCACCCGCTTCCCGAACTCGTACTATTCCCCTCCCCGCACTTTGCTGTCATCTTGAAAGGGAGTCATGGCGAATCTCCCACGTTCCGCTAGTGTCACGGCTGCCGCAACCCTGGCCTTGCTGGGCAGCATCACAGCCTTTTTTATCTGGGGCAGTATCTTCCTTAGTTTGCTGAACGCTCCCACGGACGACCGGGGGAAGCATCTCTATCAAACACACACTGCGGAATTCCTGCTGATCGCGGTTGTCCCTTCCGCTCTGATTGCGCTCGGCATCCAGACGGGGATTGGTTTGTTCCAATTGCGCGGATGGGCGCGGCTTGCGGCTCTGATTTGGGCCTCAATCGCCCTGCTTTTCTGCCTGGTGATGATTGCCTTCCGTCCGTTCGAAACCTTCTATATCCCCGAGCGTTTTGTCACCGAATTTGAATCTTTCAAACAACTGGCGGCCATCGCCTCTGTTTTCATGCTGTTCCCTATTAGCGTCTGGTGGCTGTTTTTCTTCCGAAGCAAAAGGGTCAAGATGCAGTTCCTTGCGGCCAATTCTGGAAGTTCGTCGCAGGATCCATCCAGTGGTGACAAGAGCTAACAGCCTGACTTCCACCTCTTCTTTCCCCCCTGTGTTATTCTTACTGAACCGGTTATTGACGGCCCGGAGCGCGCTGCGCTTGCAAGTGTCCGTGTAGCGTTTACTGGAGGAGCACTCTCCTCTGCTTACCGGTGGGGAGTCGCCGCAAGACGGGGGTAAAGTAATACGATGTCCACTCTCACAGAAGTTCCGACAGGGAAATCAAAGCGCGCAGTGATTGATCAAGCCGTGATCCGCTTCGCCGGAGATTCCGGCGACGGCATGCAGGTCACCGGCAGCCAATTTACCAATACGGTGGCGCTATATGGAAACGACATCGCCACGTTCCCCGACTATCCGGCGGAAATCCGAGCGCCTGCGGGCACCGAGCCCGGGGTCAGCGGCTTCCAGTTGAATTTCTCTTCGGGCGAAGTTCATACGCCTGGCGACGCTGTGGACGTGCTCATCGCCATGAATCCCGCGGCGCTGAAAGTGAACGTTGGCGATCTGAAGCCCAACGGCATCCTGATTGTCAATGCGGACAGTTTCAAGGAAACCGATCTTCGCAAGGCGCGCCTGACGACGAATCCGTTGGAAGATCACTCGCTGGACAAATTCCGCGTCTTTCCGGTTGAACTGCAGCGGCTCACTCGCGCCGCTCTAGAACACCTCGGGCTGGACGCCAAGGCCATGGACCGTTGCAAGAACTTCTTTTCCCTCGGCATGTGCTACTGGCTTTATAACCGTTCCATGGAGCCTACGGTCCGTTGGATCGACGACAAGTTCAAGAAGAAGCCGCTTCTGGTTGAGGCGAACAAACTGGCTCTGAAAGCGGGCTACTCCTATTGCGAAGCCACGGAAGTCTTCCAGATCAGTTACGAAATTCCGCCGGCGCAGTTGAGCCCGGGATTCTACCGCAATCTGAGCGGCAATCAGGCCCTTGCGCTGGGCTTTGTCACCGCAGCGAAAAAAGCCGGTTTGAAGCTCTTCCTCGGCAGTTACCCCATCACACCGGCGTCGGATATTCTGCACGAGCTTTCACATTACAAGGATTTCGGAGTGCTGACCTTCCAGGCCGAAGACGAAATCGCGGCCATCACGTCGTCGATTGGCGCGTCTTACGCAGGCTTGCTCGCCATCACCACCACTTCGGGCCCAGGCATGGCGTTGAAGACGGAAGCCTTGGGTCTCGCCGTTATGACCGAACTACCCTTGGTGATTTGCGACATTCAGCGCGGCGGGCCTTCCACGGGCTTGCCGACCAAGACTGAGCAAGCCGATCTGTTACAGGCGCTCTTTGGCCGCAACTCCGAAGCTCCGATTCCCGTGCTTGCTACGGCTACACCCGGTGATTGCTTCTGGGTAGCGGTTGAAGCCAGCCGCATCGCACTGAAGTACATGGTGCCAGTCATCATTCTTTCCGACGGCTACCTCGCCAACGGCGCTGAACCTTGGCGCATACCAGCTGTGGACGAAATACCCAGCTTCCCGGTTCAGTTCGCGAAAGACCCCGAAGGCTTCTTGCCGTACAAACGCAATCCTAACACTCTAGCGCGGCCCTGGGCGGTTCCCGGCACACCAGGCCTCGAGCACCGCATTGGCGGCCTTGAAAAGCAGGACGTCTCTGGCAATGTGAACTACGAACCGTTAAACCATGAAAATATGGTGCGCATCCGTGCCGCGAAGATTGATGCCATCGTGCAGGATGTGCCGAACGTGATGCCCACGGGTGATCCAGAAGGCGACCTGCTGATCGTTTCCTGGGGCTCCACGTTTGGGGCTATCACCCAGGCAGTCAAAGGGCAGCGCGACAAGGGGCGTAAAATCGGGCACCTTCACCTGCGTTATCTCAATCCCCTTCCGAGCAACGTGGGCGACATCCTCAAACGTTACAAGAGGGTCCTCGTGCCGGAACTCAACATGGGACAGCTTCTCTGGGTTCTGCGCGCCAAGTATCTAGTCAACGCCGTCGGCCTCAACAAGATTCAGGGCCGTCCCTTCAAGCAAGTGGAACTCGATCAGAAGATCGAGGAAATGTTGGGACTCTAGGAGAACACCATGACCACGACGGCTCTTCCTCCGCTCACAAAGAAAGACTTTCAGACCGACCAGGAAGTGCGCTGGTGTCCCGGATGCGGTGATTACGCCATTCTCTCCGCTGTGCAGTCTGTGTTCCCTGAGCTCGGCATCCCGCGCGAGAACTTCGTTGTCGTCTCGGGCATCGGCTGTTCCAGCCGTTTCCCTTATTACATGAACACCTATGGCTTCCACACTATCCATGGGCGCGCCCCGGCGGTGGCTTCGGGGATTAAGATTGCCCACCCCGAGTTGGAAGTCTGGGTTGCCACAGGCGATGGCGACGCCCTTGCAATTGGCGGCAACCACACAATTCACATGCTGCGGCGGAATGTCGGCATCAAGGTGCTGCTGTTCAACAATCGCATCTATGGTCTAACCAAGGGCCAGTATTCACCGACTTCCGAATTCCACAAGGTGACCAAGTCCACGCCCTTCGGCTCGCCCGACCGGCCGTTCAATCCAATTTCGCTGGCCATCGGCGCGGAAGCCACGTTCGTTGCTCGTTCCGTCGACATCTTTCAAGCGCACCTGAAGGAAACCCTGAAGGCCGCGGCGGCGCATCGAGGCTCCGCCTTCGTGGAAATCCTGCAAAACTGCAACATTTTCAACGATGGCGCGTGGATCGGCCTGACGGAGAAAGATGCGCGCAGCGAGCATGTGATCCAGTTGGAACATAATAAGCCGCTCATCTTCGGCAAGAATCGTGACAAGGGAATTCGCCGCAGATCCGATGGGGATATCGAGGTGGTCGCGCTGGGCAACGGCATATCCGAATCTGATCTCGTGGTTCACGATGCTCACCACCCGCGTCCCTCGTACGCCTTTCTGCTCTCTCACATGGAGGGACGGCCCGGCTTCCCCACTCCCATCGGTGTCTTGCGATCATGGGACGACCTGCCGCGCTACGAAGACGTCATCAACCAGCAGGTTCAGGAAGTCATCCAGAAAAAGGGCCCCGGAGACTTGGGCAAGCTGCTGCGGGCCGGCGACACCTGGGAAGTTAAGTAGCTCGCAAGCCCTTTTATCCAGCCCCCGCCCAGTTTTTTGATGATTTCCGGACTGCGTGTGCTCGACACCCTCTCGCACAACCGAATTTACCTTTTCATGAAACCAACTTTCCTAGCGCACATCCAACAGATGCAGCTAGAATCGTCCCCATGGATTCGACGCCAAAATTGATGCCGTTTTCCTTGCTCGGCGACGCCGATCCCGTGCCACCCAGCATGCTCGTGGCGCAACCGGAGCAGGGCCAGACGCTTTCGCTGCTATACGAAATCAGTCACGAACTGACCTCTATTCTCGATCGTCAAGAACTCCTCCGCCGAATCGCGGAACGGGTCAAGAAACTTGTCGACTACCACGTGTTCAGCGTCATGCTCTGGAATGAGCAGGCCCAGGTGCTGGAAAGCGTCTTTTCCATGCGCTTCCAAGACGCCATCCCTTCCCGCGTCCAAATGCCTCTGCATCAGGGCATCACCGGAGCGGCTGCCGCGGAGCGCCGGACAATTCGGGTGGTCGACGTTCGACTCGATCCGCGCTACTTGCAAGGGGAGAGCGATGTCGAGGTCCGCTCTGAACTCGTTGTGCCGCTGCTGCTGCAGGACCGGCTTATCGGCGTTCTGGACCTGGAAAGCACCGAGCCGCATGCGTTTACTGCCGAGCACGAACGCCTTCTCAATATTCTTGGCACCTATATCGCCGTGGCGCTTGAAAATGCCCGCCTCTTCGAGGATTCCCGCGAAAACCAGGCCCGCCTGCAGAACGATCTGGAAACCGCGCGGGAAATTCAACGCCAACTCCTGCCCTCGGGGGCAAAGGAGGTTCCGGGTCTGGATATCGCCACGGCTTATGTTCCGGCGCGGGAATTGGGCGGGGATTTCTACGATCTGCTCCCCTACGGCGTTGGCCGCCTCGCGGTCGTAAACGGCGATGTATCCGGCAAAGGGACAGCGGCTGCGCTCTATGGTTCGCTCGCCATCGGCATCCTGCGGGAACTCGTTCACGAAAACGAAGCCACCGCCGGAGAAATGCTGCAGCAACTGAATGAGCGCCTGCTCTCCGCGCGTCTGGACGCGCGCTTTGTAGCCATGCAATTCGGCATTTATGACGCCGCGCTGCGCGAACTGAACGTCGCCAATGCCGGTGGCACACTTCCGCTGCTCATCCGCAACGGTGAGGTCACCGAAATCAAAATCACGGGCATGCCTCTGGGCCTTCTGCCAGAAGCGGAATTCGAGGAACAGACGCTGACGCTTGTGCCCGGAGACATCGTGGTGTTCGCCTCTGATGGCATTCATGAATCGATGAATAAGGATCAAGAAGAATTTGGCGTAGAGCGCCTGAAATCTCTGTTGGCCACGGTTGTTCCGGCGGACCCTGGCTACACAGTAGCGCAACGCATCGTCAAAGCCACCGACGAATACGCCGGCCTGGGCCAGCCGCCGCACGACGACCGCACGTTGCTCATTCTGCGGGTTATCGAAGAAGCCGAAGCGGACTATTCCAAAATGCCAATCATTTACTAGGGGAACCGGGGAGCGGCAACCGGTCAGCCACGTAAGCGGAAGCCCGCTTCCCTTTTGCCTCAAAGGACCGCTGGCGTCAAACCCTCCTCTCAGGAGTTGCGGTCCAACCACTGGGGGCCCATTTGGGAGATTCCGCGAAGTTCTTGCGCCAAATCACACAGCAAACTGCATCACACTTCGGTAAGTCCTGTGTCTTCAAGGTGACAGAGCTCCAAATTCTGGCCTCTCGCTTGCCCATTCCCTTAGGGGGAGTTTTCATGACCACGCTTGAAGTTCATCCCGAAATTCACGTCCAGGAACAACATCAACGTCCGGACTATTCCACCTGCTACGAATGCCACCGGAGTTTTCGCGCCAAGAGCGAAGACCAGCTCAGCCTGAAACTGTGCGACACCTGCTTTGACGCCCTTCGCCATGTCAGCGAACCGGTCATCAGCATTCACGTCAAGGTCCGTCCGCACGGGCCCATTCTCCTCTGAGATTGAAATAGGAAGTTAAAGAGGGATTCCCCACTCCGCAAACTCCGTTCCCTTCGACTGCGCTCCCCTCGAAGCTCGATGCAAGCGGGCAGGCGGAATGACGGATTTGGAGTTGGGTTTGTGGCTACTTGCCCGAGGAAGCGCTGGGTACCGCAACGACTGTGGGTGTTTGCAAGAAGTAGTTCTGTTGGCGCAACCGTCTGTAAATCCCGCCTGCGACCTGTGCCGCTGTCGGACCCATTACCCGCCGAGTATTGCCGCGGAGCAGCACGGCCAACGCGATTTTCGGGTGAATCTCGTCGGCATAGCTCACAAACCAGCCGATTCGCGATGGATTGGTGCGGTCGTCGCAGGTGCCGGTTTTGCCAAGAGGCGTCTCTTCTCCTCCAGAGTCGTAGCTCAGGCGGCCAGTGCCATACAACACCGCTGCGAGCATACCTTCGCGCACTTCCGGAAGAGCATTCGCGATATTCAAGTCGCGCTTCACCTTCGGCTCAAAATTCTGCACTTCTTCCTCGGAATGAGGATACTGCAAATAATACAGCGTGCCGCCATTCGCAAAAGCTACCGCGATTGCCGCGAGCTGGAGGGGCGTAATCTGAATCCCTTCGCCGAAACTGGACATTCTTGCCACGCCGCCGTACGCCGGAGCTTGCATGGGGAATGAGCCGGGATGCTCGTCCGGCAGATTGTATCCGGCTAATTCGCCAAGACCCATCAGGCGGCCGTACTTCGAAACGGTGTCAAATCCCATGCGGCGCCCCAACTCCTCGAAGAACACATTATTCGAGTGCGCCAGCGCATCCGTGAGATTCATGTATTTGCGGCTGCCAACTTTCAGCATCGTGTCGCGGGTGATGACATTCTCTTCCAGTGCGGCAACGGCGATGGTTGTCTTGATGGTGGAGCAAGGAATGTAGCCATCACTGAACGCAATCTTCTGGTTGACCACGGTCAAAATGCGCCCCGTGTTTGGATCCACAGCCACGACAGAGCCGTTATAACGGCCCAAAGCTTCGACTGCCGCTTCGCGAACGATGGGATCGTCATAGGTCGGGTCGTCCGCGCTGATGGAATCGGCATAGGTCGGTGCGTAGCCGCGGTATCGCGAAGAAACCAGGTGTTTACGCGACTTTGATTTTGATTTCGATTTCGACGTGCTGCTGACAATGGCTTTGCTGCCGGGCTCCGCAGCCGGCAACGGCAGAGCCAGCGCAGAGATCAGGAACGCGGCGGCAACAGTTTTCGCAAGATCTTTAATCATTCGGCCTTTTACCCACAACCCTCGTTGCAACATTCTACAGTACTTATCTACTGTCTCATGGCGCCTTTTTCATCTTCAAATCGAGCGGCGCTCCCAACCTGAAACTAAGTCTATCCAGTTTCGTTCCATGGTGACAATAGCTAAGTGGGGCCAGTACGAGCCTATGTGCTTTGTTATGAATAGCTGACCTGCGGTGCAGTAGGAGGACAGTTCCCCTGCCCAACCGTCCGCTGTACTTGGCAGTCGGCATGTGGGC
>JBAVHY010000130.1:0-24043 GCA_049686315.1 Candidatus Acidiferrum sp.
ACTCGTGACCATTCCGAATCCATTGATTCAACCCCGTCGAAATTGAACATGAGGGTAGCGGAATCCGTTTGGGGGCGTTGGACGTTTGCGGACCTGGTTTCGGTGAATGAGGGAAAAGACCATAAGGCGGACCCCGCCTGGACCCAAGCACCTTCCGTATGGAAGTCCGAAATCGTCCGGGTTGTTCCATGGTATCGGCTATCATAGGCGGTCGAACGATATGGAACTGGACCAACAGGTCTGCTCACGAGCCCGGCTTGCGCGCGATCCGCGATTCGACGGCAAGTTCTTTATTGGTGTGCTTACTACGAGGATCTATTGCCGGCCGATTTGCCGCGCGCGCACTTCCAAAGAGAACAATGTGCGTTACTTTCCAAGTGCCGCCGCGGCAGCCGAAGCAGGATTTCGCCCGTGTTTGCGCTGTCGGCCGGAGAGTTCGCCCGGAACCCCGGCTTGGGCGGGCACTCGAAATACAGTTTCACGAGCTCTGCGGTTGATCAGCGAAGGTGGTTTGCAGGACAGTGGGATGGAAGCTCTGGCAGAGAAACTCGGTGTGGGCTCGCGGCATCTTCGCCGCCTGTTCCTGCGCCACCTGGGAGCGACACCCAGTGCGGTTGCCCAAACTGGCCGCTTGCACTTTGCAAAAAAGCTGATTGACGAAACCAAATTGCCCATGGTGCAAGTCGCGCTAGCTTCGGGTTTCGGCTGCGTACGACGATTCAATGCCGCCATCCGCAATGTCTATCATCGAACTCCCACCGAGATCCGCACGCTTGCACGGCGAACGGAAGCGCAGCCCGAAAACCACTATCTCTTCCGCCTCGATTTCAGGCCACCATACAACTGGAAGCGTGTGCTGCAGTTTCTAGACGCTCGCGCCACGCCTGGCGTGGAATCTGTGGAAGCAGGCGGTTATCGCCGGTCCTTTTCCTTGAACAACAAGCCCGGGCAGTTTGAGGTTTCGCTTGACGGGCAAAATAACGCGCTTGCCGTGCGTGTCCAGTTTGGCGAACCGCGCTCGCTGTTTTTCATCATCGAGCGCATTCGCGCGATGTTTGATCTGAATCCAGATTGGGCGGTCATCGCGCGTGCGCTCGGAACCGACCCCGGCCTGGCCCGGCGTGTTGAGACTGAGAAGGGCTTGCGCGTGCCGGGCTGCTGGAATGGGTTTGAATTGACAACGCACGCGATACTCGGTCAGCGCTCAAGCGTTGCCCGGGCGACCTCGCTGGTAGGCCGGATGGTGAGAGCCTTCGGGCAGCAGTTCACCGAAGCAGGCAGCCTGATCCATTACTTCCCAGCGCCCGAAGCGCTTGCCCATGCCAATCTAACCAGCATCGGCCTGGGGAGAGAGTGCGCCGAAACCATTCGTGTTTTCGCTCGCGCGGTGTACCACGGACAGTTACAGTTTGAGGAGCTAGCGGATTCGGACGGATTCTTGAAACGGTTGTGTGGAATTCCTGGCATTGAGAAACGGACAGCTCAGTACGTCGCGATGCGGGATTTCCGCGACCCTGACGCTTTTCCCGCCGGTGACCCTGTTCTGCGGCGTATTGCTTGTGTCCGCACGGAGCGTGAACTCGAAAGCCGCTCCGACGCGTGGCGTCCGTGGCGTGCCTACGCTGCCATGTTGCTCCGGCAAAGCGCTGGTGACGTAGCGCCTGAGGCGCCTGCAAGTGTTTTCCAATGGGCTCCAAGCCCCCCTGGTCCGAAGGGTGACCGGCGGCCACCGAGGGTCGCCTCATCTTACTTCGGCAGTGTATCGTGACTTGGACGCGGGTGCGAAGCCCTCGGGGTGTATTTCGACAGTTACCCGACCGTAGCGTTCTGAGCATTGCGGTAAGACTTCATCGATCGCAGAGTGGGCTACTTACGAGATATCTCCGCGATTGATTTTGGGTCGATTCGGCGCACTCATGCGTGCGTACCTCAAAGGCGGATTTCCCACCAGAGAGTTCGGCCGCCCGCCATGCCCGGTATGGAAGCGTCTAGGACACCACGGCCTCGGTTGCTTCTGTTTCCATCAGAGTGTTCTGAGGCTTGGCAAACAGAGTTGCCACGAGCCCGCAGGCGGCTGCGAAGGACAACCACAATCCCGGAATCGCGCGATTGCCTGAGCTATGAATCAAGAATGTGCTCAGAGCCGGCGTGAAGCCGCCGAAGATCGCTGTCGCCATGCTGTAAGCTAGCGCAAATCCTGAGGTTCTTACCTCGACCGGCATGATTTCCGTCAGGAAAACGACCATAGCTCCGTTGTAGCTCCCGTACATAAAGGACAGCCAGAGTTCAACGGTCAAAAGCCTGGCAACGGAGGGATCCCTCACCAGCCAGAGCATCGCCGGATAGGCCGTGATCAGCATCAGTAATGTGCAGGCATACAACAAAGGTCGGCGTCCGATTTTGTCGGACAATGCGCCCATGAGCGGCAGCCAAAAGAGATTGGACGCTCCCACGCAAAGGGTCACAATCAAACTGTCGGCGCTTGAAAGATGCAGCACGGAACTGCCAAACGTAGGCGTATAAGCAGTGATCATGTAGAACGACACGGTGGTCATCGTCACCATGAACGTCCCTACCATGATGATGGACCAATTGTTCTTCAGTGAACGCAGGATCTCCGAAGTTCCCGGCCTGTGTTTGCGCGCCAAAAACTCGTCCGTCTCTGCCAACGATTTTCTCAGCCGGAACAGAAAGGGAACAATGATGCAGCCCAGCAGCAACGGAACCCGCCATCCCCATTGCTCCATCTTTTGCGCCGGAAGCATCGAATTCAGCACCACTCCGATCGTCGCGGCCGTCATCACCGCCACTTGCTGGCTGCCCGATTGCCAGCTCACATAAAAACCTTTATGGCCCGGCGTCGCAATCTCTGACAAATAGACGGACACGCCCCCTAACTCCATCCCCGCTGAAAATCCCTGCAGCAGCCGCCCGATCACCACCAGCAGCGGGGCCAGCAAACCAATCGTCGCGTAACCCGGCATGCACGCGATCGAGAAAATTCCGATAGACATCATTCCCAAGGTAAGAAGTAACCCTGCGCGACGCCCGTGCCGGTCGGTGTACGCTCCGAGCACCAGCGCCCCAAGGGGCCGCATCAGAAATCCGGCTCCGAAGGTCATCAGCGAAAGCATTAAGGAAACAAACGCGCTCCCGTTCGGAAAGAACGCCTTCCCGATTGCCGAGGCGTAGTAACCAAACACCATGAAGTCGTACATCTCCAGGAAATTCCCGCAGGAGACGCGGATCACGGACCAAATCTTTCCTTTTCGACCGAGGGTACGAGTCACAGGGTCCTCACTGAGGTGGTTGCTTCCGCGTCTCTGTGAGTCGCTCGGTTCCTCATAGTCGAGAGTTTTGGCCAATTTACGCTCCTACTATTTCGCCATCCAGCCGGTACTAATGCGCGTCCTTCACCGCGGTTGAGCATCGCGTGTGTGTCCTAGGGGATGACGTCATAAATGAGGACTTTGGCGACTTCCTTGGTCTCGCCCGGTGAAACGGCTACAAAAAATTTGTGAACTTGTGGAACCAGCAGCGAGGTTTTTGCTCCAGAAGCACTGGGGACCTTGGCGATCAGCGAATAGCGGTCGGCGTCCACTTGTGAGAACACGGAGATAAAACCCTCGCCTCCGGGGACGTAGATGCGGTGGTTGTCGCGGTCGAAGGCCACGTCATCGGCGCGTGCAGCGGCGGGCAGGCTCGAGACGACCGCCCCGGTATCAGAATCCATGACCACCAGCGTGGCGGGTTTGCGGCAAACGATAAACAACCTCTTGGCCGCTTCGTCGAAGGCCATCGGCGAATTCTCCTCTGCAACCCCAACCGTCCAGCGTCCCATCTCTTTCATCGTTTTGCGGTTGATCACCGCAACCTGATTCTTCGCTGAATCATTGATGAAGAGACGCGGGCCGGCATGCTCGAGGGCCATCGCTTCGACATGATTACTGGCGAAGCGAACCCGACCTGTGGGCTTCTCGGACGCCAAAGCGACGCTCAACAGAATCGAGTAGTCCAGGGGCACGTCCTTGCCGCCGGTTACAACGAAAAGTTGTCTCGAGTCCGCGTCAAACCCGATGGAATCCGCACCCTTGAATAGTTTTATTTTTCTGACGACTTGATAGTCGCTGCCGCGCAGAATCGTGATGGCCCCGTCATCGCCGTCGGTAACGTAGATCTCGTCCTTTTCAGGCAGGTAGAGAATGCTGTGGGGAGTGCCAAATCCAGAAAGACTGCGGAGATGCTTCCCAGCCTTCAGATCGATGATCTCGAGCGTTTTGTGATCTTCGCCGGCGAGAAAAAGGCGCTCCCCTTTCAGGTCGATGGCAAAATGATCGAAATCGCCCGTAATTCCCGGCAACTCCACCGTGTGTGTCAGTGTCAGCGGAGCCGGAGGCGCGGGGACTGCTTTCTCAAGATTCTTCTGGCCGTGCCCGCAAGCGACAAGCAGCAGGCAGCAAAGGATGCTCGTGAGGATCGCCGCTCGTGCTTTTTGTGCGCGATACATTCTGTGGCTCCCTGGAGGAAAGCAATCTCCTCTGTCCGCCTGGCCAACGTGACCACAGGGCTGATCCTTTGGTCCATTCATTTGGATTCTCCACACATCAGGGCCAAGTGACATGAGACTGCTTCCCCATCCCCGCGAAGTGAGCGTTAACCTTTAGAGTTCACCGATTCAGTTTGCTTGCTCAAACAGTTTGCCGAGGGACGATGTCTGCTTGCGCATCTCGTCGCGGATTTCTTCGGCCTTCTTCTGGAAAACAGCTTCGTTATCTGCCTTGTACTGGAAAACGATACCAACGGCGCCGATGGTCTTGCCCGCTTGATCCTGCATTACGAGCTCAACCTCAAAATGGTCGCCTTTCTTATTACGCTCCAGATTCGGCTTGCCGGTATCGATGACACGAAGATCGTCTTCGTCGGCTTTTTTGCCGATGCGACCTATGTTCGAAGCAATGATGACGTTATCCGCTTTGCCCGGTGGCGTGACGTGCATGGCCATGATCACAACTTCGGGGTGCTTCGCGAGCGTGTCATCGAGTAGCTTTTGCGCATAGATCTTGCCAGGCGTTTGACCCAATGAAAACATTGCCCCGACCAGAATGAGAACGGCTGCGGCCCAGGTCACTTTTATTCGATTCATGCTTGTCTCCTTATTTGTGTTCCTACGCAAGTTGTGTGTTCGAAGAGCACGGTTGCGTCTGGACGCAACTCTTTCGCTCTTTCGGGAGCGTCCCCGGGCACAAACTACCATATGAATTTGACGGCAAACTGCATTTGCCGGGAGGTTGTGACGGTTGGACTTGTCAGCACCCCCGCATTGTTTGCCGTGCCAGAGGTCGCGAAGATCTGCCGTGCGGCGGGTGCAGGCGGATTGAAGTTGGCGTGATTGAAGAGGTTGAATACTTCCCAGCGAAATTGAATGTTGAAGTTCTCAGAAATTCGGCGAACTGGGTTGTTCTTGAAGAGAGAAAAGTCGAAGTTCTGTAGGCCCGGACCGATAACTGAATTTCGGCCGGAATTGCCAAGCAGGTTGGCGCAATAGACTTCGCCGGAAGGGGCAGGCGTGGCGGCGCGCGCAAAAGTCTTGCAAGATGCGGCGAACGAAGCAGGGGCCGTGGGCAGCGTGAAACAGCTGAGGTTCAAATAGTGCATGCCATTGCTTTTGAAATTCGAAGCGACCGGATTGCATCCGGCTACGCGGTCTGGAAACGCGTAGAGATCGGCACCTTTTAGTCCCAGAGGGTCTCCCCCAATCGTGGGAGTAAACGGCAAACCGCTCGTCAAGGTATAAATCCCGCCAAGCTGCCAGCCACTCGCGAACCACTGCGGGGCGCCAGACCAGGATTGGGGTCCCGGAATCGACCAGATTGCATTGATCGCCAGAACATGGCGAACATCAAAATCGGATAGGCCGCGACGCAAACGGGGATCAAACGTTGGCAAGCTCGAAACGGAGTTGCCGAATGTGTCGCCGGCGATGCCGGAGGAGCTGGTATCGATGCTTCTCGAAAACGTGTAGGAGCCCTGGAGCTGGAATCCGTGGCTGAGGCGCTTAATCACTTGTGCGTTCAGGCCGTGGTAGATAGAGTCCGCTCCCCAGGTAACGGCGCTTACCTGCCCGCCGATATTGGGGAACAATCTCGTTCCCGTAGCGCCTGGACCCGGCCAAAGGTAGCCAGCGGAAGCGAGCGTCGGCTGCACGTCGTTGATTTCATCCGCGTGAAAAGGCAAATGGACACCGTGCGAGCCCACATAGCCGACAATAGCTGTCAAATTCGGCACGATTTCCCGCTGCACGTTCAATGTCCATTGTTCGACGTAGCTGCGGTGCGGATTCTGCCCCACGTAAGCATTGCGCAGGTTCGTCGGGTTGCTTGCCTTGGCATACCCGCCGGCGGGGAAGTCGCCTGAGGTGACCGGGGTGCTGGCCCCTTCCGTGAAGGGAGCCGAGAGCAGCGTCAAGAGCTCAAACTGATAAGGCAGCGGCAGCACGTCATACAGGCCCAGCGCACCGCGGATGGATGTCTTACCCGTCTTGAACGGGTCCCAGGAAAAGCCCGCGCGCGGAGCAAAGTTTCGAAGTGTTGGATTTGAGAAATAGGGCGAGCCGAGATGTGCTGTAGTGTCCGCAAAATCAACCAGAGTGGATAGTTGTCCGGCTGTCTCCGTGGGAACGGTAGCCATCTCGTAGCGAACTCCGAGATTGAGCGTGAGATTCGGCCGAATCTTGAAATCGTCGCTGACATAGCCGCCAAAAATAGATTGCCGGAGGTCCCGGGGCGTGTGGGATTTGCCGAGCAGCGTCTGAAAGGTTGTCGGGCTGTTTTGCAGAAAATTTGCAAGGCTTCCAAAGGTGTAGAACCCGTCGGGGCTTGCGCCCTGTGTAAATTGGTTCGATTGAATGCGCTCGAAGTAGAAGCCGACCTTAAGCAAGTGTTTATTTTTGGTCCATATGAGGTCGTCGTGTGCCTGATAGGAATTGTAGTGAAAATCATATTCACTGATGGCGCCGAGGCCCCCGGAGAATTGCGTGACACCCGACCCAACGGTAATGATTCCGACAGGCAACCCTGGATTGAAGCCGAGCGCCGTGTCGGCTGCCGCGGGATTGAGGGCGCTTAGCGTCTTGAACGCGAGCACGACATTGCGATTAAACCCAAAGCCGGTAGTATTGACGAGGGCGGGAGTGAAAAGATGCGTTTCCTCAATGGCCACGGTCTGTCGTCGGGAGGTATTGCCAACTTCCTTAAAATCGTAGGCATCCGGGTTGGCTACAGCACCTCGGTCAAACACGTAGGTTCCAAAAAGACTGTCCGAGTTTGCGATATGGTGGTCGATTCGGAAGGTGGCGAAATCTTCGTTGGTGACTTGGTTGCCAACAAAATTGAAGAGGCCGGTATCGCCCGTGACGGTTGAATTCGGCAAGGGAAACAGTGCCAGGAAAGGCGCTACCTGGGGATTGACGGGTACGGTTCCGCTGACCAAATTGCCGTTTCGTGCATTTTCGGATGGCACCGTGATGCCGTTGGTCTGGCTCAGGCTTTGGCGAAACCCTTCGTAGTCACCGAAAAAGAACGTGCGGTCTTTGAGGATAGGCCCACCAGCAGCAGCCCCGAATTGGTTGCGTTTGAACGGAGGAACAATGAGATTCGCCGAGCTGTTTTTCGCCGTGTCGAAGAAATTCCTGGTATCCAAAGCGCTGTTGCGGAGGAATTCGTAGGCGGTGCCATGGAAGAGGTTGGTTCCCGAACGGGAAGCGGCATTGATTACGCCGCCAGAAGTCTTGCCATAATTCGCCGGGGCGTTGCTCGTCACTACCGTGAATTCCTGGACGGCATCTACGCCTAGGACCGCTCCCGTGACACTGCCGGGCGCTCCAGAACTGTAGTCGTTGATACTTACCCCGTCGAGCTGAAAGTTGTTGCCCTGTGGGCGATTGCCGCCAATGGTCTCGTCTGTTCCGAGGCCGCGGTTGGGCCGATCGTTGGTGACGCCAATCGCTTTCTGCGTGCGGATTTGAGCGACACCTGGTTCGAGAAGCGTGAGCGAAGTCCAGTCGCGGCCGTTCAGCGGCAGATCGACGACCGTGTGCCCTTCCACCACGCCCCGCAGCTCGGAGGAGCCCAATTGCACATCAGAAACCTCAGTGCTGACCACCGTCACCTGCTGCGTGGTCGAACCCAGAGTCAGGGAAACATTTACTTCACGGCGCTCGCCCGCCAGCAGGCCGACATCGTCGATCACGCCCGTGGCAAAGCCCGAAGCCACCACCCTGATCTGATAGCTTCCCGGAATGAGGTTGGGCGCAGCGTAGAGACCGTCGGAGCTCGTCGTCACGGAGCGTTCTACTCCCGTGCCTGAGTTCTTGATGGCGACAGCGGCGCCGGCGACGGCGGCTCCACTCGGATCAGAAACCGTGCCGACGATGCTGCCCCCGGCTTCCTGCGCGCGGACATCGTGACCTTGGAGCGCAAGCACTAAAAGAAGTGACACGGTCACGGGCCAAAGCGCTCGCGAAACCCCATAAAACACTTTACCTACCATGCCCCTGCCCTCCACCGAGAAAGGACAGAAGGCGAGACCGAGAGCGGAAAAAGTCCATTTTGCAAGAGAAAAGGTAGCACCCCTGTCAGGCTTCATCATCCCCCCTCGTGCGCCCTCCGCCCCAGTTCCGAGTGCCCCCGCAATAGCACTACCCCACATAGGGTGTGGCGCTTCTTAATCGTGGGAATCTGCCTCCAAACCGAAAATAACGCAATCCGTGATCCATCCAATCAAAGCCATTTCTGCATCCTTCGCTTTGTCATTGAAAATCCAACGCTTAGCCTTTGATATCAAAAGTTGTCTTTGACCCTCCTGGGCTTGGGCGCTATACTCCGGTCCATCCCCGGGTTCCTTTATGGAACAAACCGATCGCTCTCCGAGGAACGTGCGCTTCGGCGTATTTGAAGCCGACATAGAAGCGGGAGAGCTTCGCAAACACGGCCTGCGATTGAAACTTTCCGAACAGCCTTTCCAGATCTTGGTCATGCTCTTGGCCAAGCCAGGGGGGGTGGTCACTCGCGAGTTTCTCCGCGAACGTCTTTGGCCGAGCGACACCTTTGTCGATTTTGACCATGGCTTGAACAATGCGGTCATGCGCCTACGCGAAACCCTAGGTGACTCTTCAGACCACCCTCGCTTTATCGAGACGCTCCCTCGCAGGGGTTATCGCTTCATAGCTCCCGTCGAACTCCGAAAACCGCCGTCCGACGACGCGCCTCACTCGCCGGCGCAGGCTCGAATCCCCGCGGCAAACGCTGCCGCGCAATCCGTCTCAGACGATTCCAGGTTTCTTCGCGGATTGTTCAAGCGTGATACCAGCCGCGCGCCCGCCCTCCGCCGCATTGCCGTGATGGCCGCCGCCATACTCGCTGGCAGCGCACTCATCTCCGGTATTACTGTGCACTACGTCCATGGCGTGAACGCGAGCAAGGGGAGAGCCAATCGCAGTAGTTCGCTCGTTGTGCTGCCGCTCGAAAATCTTTCCGGAGATAAGGAACAGGACTACTTCGCCGATGGAATGACCGATGAGTTGATTGCGAATTTGGCGAAGATACGCTCTCTGCGGGTGATCTCCAGATCGACCGCGATGGCCTACAAGGGGACCCGCAAGGCCCTTCCTCAGATTGCCAACGAGCTGAACGTGGATGCCGTTGTGGAGGGAACCGTGATGCGCGTGGCAAACCGCGTGAGAATTACCGCCGAACTCGTCGAAATATCAACGGATCGCCACCTTTGGGCGGATACCTACGAGAGCCCGATGGAAGACGTGCTGGCACTTCAGAACCACGTCTCGTCTGCCATCGTCAATGAGATTCGAATCAACCTCACTCCGGAGGACAAAGAACGACTGGCAAGGAATCCGTCTGTGAGCCCCGAGGCCTACGAGGAATACTTAAAAGGGCGCTACTACTGGAACAAGCGCTCGGGCGAAGGCTTCCGAAAAGCCATCCGATATTTCGAGGAGGCCACGCACAGGAATCCCCAATACGCCTTGGCATACGCGGGTCTCGCTGATTGTTACGGCATCATCGGCGCTACCATCTATGGGAGTGTTCCCGCAGCGGAAGCGGCGCCGAAAGCCAAAGCCGCTGCCATTCGAGCATTGGAGATTGATCCTTCTCTTGCAGAGGCTCTGACGTCTCTTGCCACGGCAAAATTCAACTATGACTGGGACTGGACCGGGGCGGCGGAAGGGTTCAAACGAGCAATCCAGCTTGACCCTGGCTATGCCACAGCTTACCAGCGATACTCCCTCTACCTGATTGCGTTAGGACGATTTGACGACAGTCTTGAGCAAATTAAGAAGGCCCGCGATCTTGATCCGCTCTCCATCAGCATCAACGCGAGTTTTGGCTGGCGACTTTATCTGGCCCGGGAATATGACCGTTCGATCGCTCAGCTTCGCGACACCCTGGAAATGGATCCCTCCTATGAGTGGGCGCATCTCGTTCTCGGCCAGGCATACGAGGAAAAAGGCCAATACAATTTGGCACTCGAAGAATTACAGACAGCTGTCGAACTGTCTCACTCCAGCCCCTTGATGATTTCTGCGCTCGCACACGCATATGCCCTCTCCGGAAATCATTCGGAAGCTCTCAAGCTTTTGGCACAGCTCGAGGCCCTGTCCAAGAAGCAATATGTTTCGCCGTTCTATGTCGCAATTGTGTACTTGGGCTTGGGTGAAAACGACTTGGCGATTAACTGGCTCGAAAAGGCCTATGCCGACCGGTCAAACGGTCTGGTCTTTCTCAAGGTTGAACCGGAACTCGATTCTCTGCGCTCGGATTCTCGCTTTATCGCTTTGCTTCGCAAACTCAACTTCCCGAACTAAGCGCCTCGAAGACCTCCTGAATCTCGTGTTGCGGGGACCTGGAGCCGGAAAACAAAGGCATTATTGCTTGACAGGGGAGACTGCGAGATATATGTCAGTCCAGTCAATCGCTGCCTGGTCTGTTTTTCGCAGTTTGATTGGGCTGCTCATCCGGCCCGGGAATCTACGGGTGGTGTCGATCGTTGGGTCTTAATCGAGCGCACCGGTATTTCTCAAAGTCAGTCTCGGGGAGGGGAAATGAAAAACCGGATTCTTTCTGCAGGACTAAGGCTTGCTGCTTTGTTTACGATTCTGGCGACCGCGGTTTCTGCTCAAAATGTCACGGGCACGATTCTGGGAACAGTTTCTGACGCGAAAGGCGGCGTCGTCCCCAATGTGACGGTCACGATTACGAACGCGGATCAAAAGGTTCTTGTCCGCACCATCTCAACGGACGACCAAGGCCAGTTCGTCGTCCCGCTTCTGCCCGTGGGACGCTACAACGTCGCCGCTGAAATTTCCGGATTCAAGAAGGCCATAAAGTCTGGCATCGTTTTGAACGTCGACGACAGGCTCGCTGTCAATTTTTCACTCGAAGTAGGTTCGGTCACAGAAAGCGTGTCCGTCGAAGCCAGTACCCTGCACGTGGATACGGAGAGCGCAACGGCCACGGGCGTGATTTCAGGCACTCAGGTTCGCGAGCTCTCGTTGAACAGCCGGAACTACGCGGCGCTTGTGCTTCTGGTCCCCGGAGCTTCGGACTCCGGTAACGCCGACCAGATTTTTCCTGGCGCTACCGCTCCACTCGGTACCAACCTTATGACCTTCCAGCTCAATGGCAATCGCCGGGAGGAAAACAATTGGCAGGTTGACGGCGCCGACAACGTGGACCGCGGCTCCAACCTAACGCTGCTCTCCTTTCCTAGTGTTGACGCCATTGCTGAGTTCCGCGTTGTGCATGGCGTGTACGATGCCGAATCCGGCCGCTCCGCTGGCGGACAAGTCAATGTCATTACCCGCTCCGGCACCAGCGACATCCACGGCGGCTTGTACGAGTTCTTCCGCAATGACATTTTGAACGCCAACAGCTTCTTCAACAACCGCTCCACGCCCGCGGTGCCGCGCCCTCCGCTACGTTACAACGACTTCGGCGGTACCATCGGCGGGCCAGTCTACATCCCCAGGATTTACGAACACCGCGATAAAACCTTCTTCTTCGTCTCGGAAGAGGCGCGCCGGATCGTCACGTATTCAAATCCCTCAGGCACCGTCCCCTATTCTGGGATGATTAATGGGCAGTTTGACCATGTGGTGTGCACAGAGTGGGCCAACAGCCACGGTGCTGCCGGCGCGTGCGCCGCTTACGGCAGCAGCATTCCGGCTACCGCCATCGACCCTATTGCCGCAGCGTACGTCAAGGACATCTTCTCCAAGTTCCCGCAGCCAAATCTGATTACCCGGGACAACCCTTTCGGGTACATAGCGTCGCTCGGTAATGTTTTCAACTTCCGCGAGGACATGGTGAAGATCGATCACGTTTTCGGCCCAAAGCTGACCGTCTCGGGCAAGTTCCTTCACGACACCAACCCGACGATTGAAGCTGGAGGGTTGTTTACGAATACCATCATAAAGGGAATATCGAATACCTCCACGCATTCACCGGGTCATCAGTACAACATCGCCGCCACCTTCACTCCCAATGCAAAGTTCCTGATTGATGGAGGCTACCGCTATTCCTATGGGGCGATTCTCAGCCAAGTGACCGGCGCCGAAAATTTTTCGCAGTCGCCCAACATCAAAACAGCGCTCGCGAGCACACTGCCCTTCCAGAATCTTCTGGGTCGAGTGCCGGCTCTTGCGCTGGCTGGCGGGAGCTTCACGAGCGCCGGCGGCAACACCATTGGCGACTTCGGTCCTTACAGCGATTACAACACGAACCACACGGTTTATGGCAATGTGACCAAGGTTGTGGGGGCGCACACTCTGAAGTTCGGCGCCATCTACTACCACTACAACAAGCATGAGAACCAACTCACGGGCAGTAACAACGGTTCGTACTCCTTCGACGCTGCTAACCAACCCTCCTGCGTGCTCAATAGCGCTAAAACTGCCATCGTAAGTTGCACACAATCCAATGGATTACAGGGGCCGGTCGCCACGGCCGTTTGTACCGGGCCGCCAGGAACGCAATTTAACGGCAACTGTCCTTTTTCGTTCGAGCAGGCGTACGCGAACTTCCTGCTGGGTCAACTGCAGACCTTCACGCAGGCTTCGCTGGACGTTACCGCGAATATCTTCGACAACCAGTTTGAGTACTATGGCCAAGATTCCTGGCGGGTCAGGCGGAACCTCACAATCACCTATGGCATCCGGCACTCGTTCTTCCGTCAGCCAACCGACGCTAGCGGTCCAAACGGAACCAGCCGGTTGGTCAATTTCGATCGAGCCCTCTATAATCCTGCCGAAGCGCCCTGCGTCACCTCGACTGGAGCCATGGATGTGAAGCTGGTCAACGGTGTACCGACCAGCAGTGCCTGCAATCCCAGCTACAGCCCGCTCAACGGGCTCATTTTTGCTGATCCACCCACATTCAACGGTTTTACCGGCCTGAAGTCGCCGTTTGGGAGCAAAGTTGGCAAGGAATTTAACCGCGCCATCGCTCCTCGACTCGGTATCGCCTGGGATCCTTTCGGCCATGGGCGGACCTCCATCCGCGCGGGCTACGGCATGTTCTTTGACAACGGTCTTGAGTTTGGCAACCCGGAGTTGAATGTCGGCTTGAGCCAGGGCTTCCTGACCAACCTGAACATTAGCCGCAGCACGTTGTCCGATCCAACCGGTGCGACCACCACCGTCAACACTACGACGCCGTTCACCATCCAGTCCCGGATGCCGGTCGATTACAAGTCGCCCTACTCGCAGCAATGGAGTCTTGACGTTCAGCGTCAAATTGCAGGTACTTGGCTGGCAGATGTCGGCTACTACGGCAGCAACGGCATCCATCTTCCCGGCTTCGAGGACCTCAACCAGCCTGCTGTGGTCTCGTACTTGAACTGTACCGCCGCAACGCCGTGCTTTGCCGGCCCTACTCAAGTACCCGCGAACGGAGTGGTTATAAACGGTGCCATAAACGGCACGACCAACTCGAACAAGCTGGCGGTCGTCCGGCCATACGTCGGCTATGGCCCCGGGCTGTTCTTCATTGACGCCTTCACCTCCAACTACCACTCGCTGCAGACCCAGCTGCAGAAGAAATTCAAGGGCAATTCGCTCGTCAACATCGCCTACACTTGGTCGCATGGCTTGACAACCGATCCGGCGGATCGCAGCACGGGAGGTGCGGCCATTCCCCAGGTGACCGGCGATTTTCGCGGCAATTACGGACCCACGATCGCCGACCGGCGGCACGTTCTGACCGCGAACTTTGTATGGGAAGTGCCGTGGCCGCGCAACCCCCACGGCTTCGCGGGCCACCTCCTTGGGGGCTGGCAGTTCTCAGGCATCCAGACCTTCCAGACCGGGCTTCCCTTGACAGCGATTTTGGGAAACGCGGGCTGCGTTTCCGGGACCGGGGCCAATTGCATTGACCCCACGGGGTCAGGCTGCCTGCTTGGTGCCTCACCCGTGGGCTGCCGCGCGAATCTGGTGGGCAATCCTAACTCTGGCGCTCTGCACTCTTACGACAACGGTTGGTTCAACGCGGCTGCTTTCACTGTGCCTTCCGCGTCCCAGACGACCGAAACCACGGAGCGGCCCGGTGCCATCCGCGGTCCCGGCTTCTGGCGCACCGACCTCTCCCTGTTCAAGAACATGAAGTTTACCGAGCGCTTTACCGGTCAATTGCGCTGGGAGACGTTCAACACGTTTAACCACACGAACCCCATCTGCTGCGCCTCGACCAGCTTCGCGTCCACGACCTTCAACCTGATCCGTTCAACCCGCGATCCTCGTATCATGCAGCTCGGCTTGAAGTTGAATTTCTAGGACATGGCCTAAGCGAAGGTGGGAAAGGAATCGCCGGAACGGCAATGCGAGTTACATTGCGCCACAAGGACGGAAACGGAATAGCTACCTACCAAAGAATTCAAAGGACAATTCACGAGTTCATTCGGGAATGGGCGTTCAGGATACGTAGTTCTATGGATGGTACTCTGGAGCTCTGCCGATTGTGTTCGACATAACTCATGGCAGTCAGTCATCGTGAATGATGTAATTGAGCGGGTGCACTGTTCGCGGCACTTCGCGCACAAGCCAAGCCTCTTTGCCGCTGCCAGCACCGCTTAAGCCGCTTACCCCCGTGAAAATCTTCAAGAAATTCCTTCAGGTAGGCAAGTAATCCCTCTGAATATCTGCCGGAATTCCCGATACGATCCGCGAAATGAACTTTCTTCCCCCTAAGTGTCTGGCATCACTTGACAATCTTGCCGGGCGGTGGCAAAAAGTGGGGCGCCCCCCCGACAAACACCAAGGTGTTCGCTTCGCTGGCCGTTTCCCCAAGGAGGTCCTCATGCATCGCTTTCCTCTTTCGTTTCCCATTCACCTTGTCCGGCTCACACTCGCGCTCGCTCTGCTCTTCTCGCTCTCCTGTTTTGCCGAAGCGCAGAACCCAGGGCGCGTAATCGGTTCACAAAACACCGTCACGGCCGATCCGCCGGTGGCCCGTCCGCACGGGACTCCCTGCGTGGTCCCACTGTTTTCGGGTTTTCAGTTTGTTGATTTCTCGATCCAGACCTATCAATTTACGCCGCCGGCATCTTGCCCCGGTCCCTGGGAAAAGATTGTTTTCACGGCGGATTTCAACGTGACGGCAGGAAGGCAGTTCGACCGGACCGCCATAATCAATCTCGGGAACGTGAACATCTATTTCGGAACAACTCCCGAGCCGCGGCACAACCTTTCCCCAAGCTGGCACGTGGAACGCGATGAAACCGACTACGCCGCGCTTTTCCTGAGCCCGCAATCTGGGCACGTGATTCTGGGGAACGTGGTAAACAGCACTTACACGGGGGTGATCTCCGGAAGCGCCCAATTGGAGTTCTATCCCGCAAAGGGAAATGACGCGGGTCAAGGCGGGCAGCGCGCGGCTGACGTGGTCCTTCCGCTGGTACAGTCGAACGGGCAAGGCGGCACGAATGAGCCCGCGTTCTTGTTCACCTCCGCGGACCAGCTCGCCACCACGTTCACTCTTCCCTTGAATATCGAGCGAGCTTACCTGGACGTCATCACGCAAAGCCAGATTGGCGACGAATTTTGGTACGCCTGCGTGCCAAACGATGCGGCGAGTGAGTTGCAAAGTTGCGGCGGCACCGCCTTCCGCGAAGCGGAGGTCAGCATCGATGGCCAGCCGGCGGGCGTCGCGCCCGTTTATCCCTGGATCTACACCGGCGGGGTGGATCCATTTCTCTGGGAGCCGATACCCGGTGTTCAAGCGCTCGACTTCGTCCCCTATCGGGTGGACCTGACGCCTTTCGCTGGCGTGCTAAGCAACGGCCAGCCGCACTCGATTTCTCTGAGCGTGTACAACGCCAACAGCTACTTCTCGGCGACGGCAACTTTACTGCTATTCGAGGACCACAACTCGCAACAAGTAACCGGCGCGGTGACGGCGAACACCATTTCGGGCGCGCCTACTCCGTCGATCAGCGAAAATCTGAAAACCGATGCTTCCGGCAACATTACCGGAACGGTCAGAACGGCATCGTCGCGGGAATTTATAGTGGCTGGCTATGTGAAGACCTCGCACGGAACAGTGCATACAGAGGTGCATCAGTCGGTGGGTTTCAAAAACCGGCAGAACTTCACCATCACTGCGGCGCAATATGTTCAAGATATTTCCCAGGATAGCGAAGTGGACTCAGAAACGTTTACCCGCTCCGGGTTCGGATCGTTCGTGACAGAGGAGGCGTTTCACTACCCTCTGACGATGAACATCGCATTGAACTTCGCCCCGGACGGCTCGTTCGACCAGGTGACAACCGTTTCACAGGGATTCAGGCTCAATGTACACTCGCCATACTTTGCCAGCATTGTCGATAACCTCGTGAATTCCACCGATACCCTGAACTTCAATTCATCCGGCGCCTTCTCGGGCAACGTCGGAGCAAAGTCATCCCAACGCTACAATGCGTTTAATACGCGCGGGGAAAATTATTCCTGCAACCTTCTGTCGGAAAACAATGTGCTGACCTCAGTAAGTGAAGGTTGCGCGGACAGCGCAAAATAACCCGCGGCGAACGCGTCAGCACAGGAAAACAAAAAAACCTGTCACCGCTAGAAGAATCGCCGTTTTCGTCCTTTGCGTCCGAATCGGCAGGGACCCGCACCGGCCAGGCGCTGCCGGCCCCGCGTGACTCCGCAATCAGTCACTGCCGTTCGACTACTAACTAACTTTCGCTGCACACACGTTCCTTGTTCGTTTACAGTAGTAGGTTCTTCCGCACCAGGCGGACAGCAGCTAACATCATGATTCGGTATCTCGGAGCTGCGGATAGAGAGGGACAGTGAGCAATCAGCCTCGCGGCATCTTGAAGGGCGCTGTTTCGCGGCGCAAGTTCTTGGCGCAAACTGCCGCAGGGGCTATTGGCCTTTCGATCGTTCCGCGGCGGGTCTTGGGCGGCAGAGGGCATATTCCGCCGAGCGACAAGGTCAATGTGGCATTCATCGGCGTGGGCTCCCAGGGTCTGCGCGTCATGCTTCGCTTCTTGCGCGAGCCCGACGTACAAGCGGTGGCCGTATGTGATCCCAATAAGTCCAGCCCGGATTATCCCCAATGGGACACACACGAGTTCTGCAATTCCGTTCGCAAATTGCTCGGCGTCGATAGCGGCTGGGATTGGCTCAGCCCCGACCAGCCCATTCAGCTGTCCCATTCTCTCCGCGTCACGAGCGGCGTTGCCGGCCGCGAACCTTGTCAGAAAATCGTGGACGCTTATTACGGGGCCGAGCAGCGCTCCGGCGAGTATCGCGGCTGTTCGTCCTACAGTGACTTTCGCGAGCTGCTCGAGAAACAGAAAGACCTCGATGCCGTCGTCGTTTGTACCACGGACAACCTGCATGCCGCCGTCTCCGCTGCCGCCATGAAGAGGCGCAAACATGTCTTTTGCCAGAAGCCGTTGACCCACACCATCTATGAAGCGCGGCGCCTTGCCGAAATCGCCCGCGAAACTGGCGTGGCAACGCAGATTGCCGTCGGTAACCAGGCATCGGAGTCCACGCGTTTACTCTCTGAATGGATTTGGAGCGGCGCCATTGGGCCGGTGCGGGAGGTCATGAACTGGTCGAGCCGTCCTTACTGGCCCCAAGGCTTGGAACGCCCCAAGGAAGCCGAACGGGTTCCCGAGGGCTTGGATTGGAATCTGTGGCTCGGCCCGGCACCGGAGCGGCCTTTCAACCACGCTTACTTGCCCTTTGTATGGCGCGGCTGGTGCGACTTCGGTTGCGGCGCTCTGGGAGACATGGGCTCCTACAGTTTCGACACTATTTTTCGCGTTCTGAAGCTTGAGGCTCCCGGAAGCGTGGAAGCAAGTTCGAGTGACCGCTACGAAGAGACTTACCCGCAAGCCTCCATCGTTCACTACAACTTCCCGGCCCGTCGAGACATGCCCGCCGTGAAATTCACCTGGTATGACGGGGGCTTGAAGCCACCGCGCCCGGACGAACTCGAAGAAGACCGTCCCCTGAAGGGCGGCGGGGAACAAAACGACGAAGGACTCCTCTTCATCGGAGACCGCGGCAAAATTCTCTCGGGTTTCAATGGTTCTAACCCAAAACTCATTCCCGAAGCGAAAATGAATAGCTACATTCAGCCGCCCAAAACACTGCCGAGGTCACCCGGCAACGAACGGGAATGGCTGGACGCCTCGAAGGGAAGCAAAGACAAGCCCGGCGGGAATTTCGAATTCTCGGGCCTGGTCACAGAGACCTTGCTCCTCGGAAATGTCGCGACGCTCGTGGGGCAAAAACTCAATTGGGATCGCTCCAGCCTCAAGTTCACTAACTCCGATCTCGCGCAAAAATACGTCCGCCCGGAACGCCGGAGCGGGTGGGAAATCTGACCAGCAGCGGAAACGCGCAACCCTGGCGAGCAGGGAAGGGAACGAGTCTATAATGCCAACAACCGCTTCTGCGACAATTGCCTCGATCGCGAAGCCTGCCAAGGAGGTGTCCATGTCTCTGATTTCGAGGAGAGAGTTTCTAAGAAATGTGGCAACGCAAGCCGCCGCGGCCGGCATTCTTGGCGCAGCTTCGCTGGAGCTTCGCGCCAACCCCCTGGGCCTGCCGATTGGATGTCAAACCTGGCCAGTTAGGGAAATGATCGCCAAGGACTTTCCCGGCACGATCAAGCAGCTTGCCCAGGCCGGATTTCAAACCATTGAGCTGTGCTCGCCGGTAGGCTATGCCGATTTGGGATTCGGCGGCCTGGCCAAATACACGGGAGCGGAGCTCCGGAAGATTCTGGGCGATCGAGGTGTCAGTTGTGTGAGTTCTCATTTCGGCATTGAAGAACTCAGGAAGGATCTCGCGGGCCGAATTGCCTGGGCAAAAGATGTCGGCCTCAGCCAAATGATCGTGCCGAGCCTCGATGGCCCGAAAAACCCGACAATGGATGACGTGAAGCGGGCGGCCGAAGAATACAACAAAATGGGCGCACAATCGGCCCAAGCGGGCATCCAGCAGGGCCTTCACAATGAGGAGTTTGAGCTCTCCCTGGTTGACGGCAGGCGCACCTACGACCTATTGCTGGAGCTTCTCGATCCCAAGCTCGTCAAATTCCAATTCCAGGTTTCTACCATCAGCCGCGGCTACGATGCTGCGGAGTATTTCGCGAAGTACCCTCGGCGCTTCTTTTCCATGCACGTACAAGGCTGGTCGGCGGAAACCAAGAAGGTGATGCCGGTGGGGCAGGACAGTTTGGATTGGAAGAAAATCTTCACCGCGGCAAGAACCGCCGGGGTAAAGAACTACTTCGTTGAAATGAGCTTGGATATGATGAAAGCCAGCGTTCCTTACCTCCGCGATCTGAAGGTCTGACAATTCAGCGTGCTTGGTCTCTCTGTCCGCCAATAGCACGAACCCGCGTTCCGCCTGCCCGGAGCGGAGCCGAAGGGGGCGGAGTCCGCGGAGAGTGGAATCCCTCCCGAACTTCGGATTTCAGATCAACCAGCCCGACCCCCTGGCTCGTTGATTGGACCAACCCCCTGGACAAGTTCCTACCCCACGGTCAGGTTCGATCGGTTCGCTAGCCGGGTCGATGGGTCCAGGTGTCCCTTTCAGGTGTGTCTGATGGAACTTGTTTGCACCTCACAGTTGGAATGTGATGCGCCTCACAGACTAGGACTCATTTCCTCTATAACTTGGCAGCTGTCAAAGTCTCAAGGCTTTGGCCCTCCACTTGCCCTGGTTATTGTAGGTGGTCTTTCCAGCTGTATCATTTCATGAAGACTAAAAAGGCACACAATTCCCAAGCGGCCGCAATGGCCATGTGCTTTCGGCACCCCGATTGTCCCGGGGTGTTCTTATCTCTTGTACTGGCGTCTTTGTTATGCGTCATCGTCCTAGCCGAGTTTCCTGAACTCATCACATTGACCGATGACACGACCAACGATTTTACCATTTCCGTTGCGAGTTCCACGGCGCCACATGGCCAACATGGCCAACGCGCGGTGTGCGCCGTTACGGCGGAGCTCACGGCTCCTCGGCGACCCATGCACGCCGCCATTCTCACAACCATCTATGGATTTAATCCCAACGCATCCGACTTGCTGATTCTACATTCTGTTCTTCGAACCTAAGCAATTTTTCTTCTTGCTTCTTTTATCGCTCATTTTACAAACCCATCCGCGCCCTTTCGAACGCTTCTCTCGGGTTATGCATTGCGCTCTCTGTAAATCAGAATCGCCGGGGTGCTCCGCCGTGATCGGATACTCTGCCGATCCCGGCTCTTCAGTTGCATTCGCAGCCGGTGTCCCCTGTTTTCTTAACCAAGCTTCTTTGGAGGTTTTGCCGTGTGCAAAGACATTGCTGCCGTGAAACGCTCGGATGATGGCCTGCGTTCTCTGGGGAGGACACGCGATGCCCTTTACGCTGTCGACAACGAGCAGCGCATCATTTATTGGAATGAGGGGGCAAGGAAGCTGCTCGGCTATCGAGAAGCCGACGTCCTTGGGAAACCGTGCTGGCGCGTCATGGCCGGCCGCCGGGGCAACCGCCCATGGTGCCAGCGGAACTGCCGCATTCATCGCTGCGTAACGCGCGATATTCTTCCGCCCCACCATTACTTTGAAACCCGCACGAAGAAAGGGCAGTCCGTCTGGGTCGGCGTCAGCGTCCTGACCATGCAAGTCGAAGGCAAACCGATTTCTGCGCACTTGTTGACCAGCCTGCCGCACGAAGAGCGTCTGCGAAGAACCATCCGCAAAATGCAGGGCTCAGTCGAGATCGAATCCAAGCCCAGAATAGTTCCAACGATCACGGCGGTTCCTTCTCCGAAGAATCCCTCCGCATCTAGCGACACGGTGGACGAGAACAATCTGACGCGCCGCGAGATCCAAGTGCTCAAGCTCCTCGCCGAGGGACTCTCGACCCAGGGCATCGCCAGTCACGCAGGTATCAGTTATTTCACCGCGCGCAACCATATCCAGAACGGCCTCCGCAAGATTGGCCTCAGCAGCCGGGCCCAAGCCGTCTCGTTCGCCTACAGCCGCGGGCTGATATAACGCTTAACCGCACCATAAAATCACATTGAAAATAAGCGCCTGAATGTAAATCAATGATTTGGTGCCTACGCACCAGGAAAATGGTGCCCCTGCTTCATTGACGCTTTGGCACGCTCCCCCCAAACTCCTCGCACAGAGGACAAATGCCGCCTGAAGTGTCCCCATCTCGGCTGGCCCAATACAAAAACTCGGAGGAGATCATATGCCCAGCAACAGACGAGCCTTCTTAAGGAACACCGCGCTTGCCGGTGCGGGAGCCGCCGCTTATCAGGCTCTCCGTCCGACGCGCGCATGGCCCTTCGCGCAAAGTCCCACAAACCTTCGCAAATTCGTGACCTCGCTGCCCGGGCTCGGGCCGACGGGGAAGAACGAAATCGGCCAGTACCTTCCCTTGGCCACGAAGCACAGCATCACGTTTGGCGGCAAGGCCACAGATTTGTACAACATTGCGGTCACACAGTACAGCGAGCAGATGCACCCGGACCTGCCCGGGAAAACCGACCTGTTCGGCTACACCGACCTTTTCACCTTTGACCGCAAGTATCTTGGCGGAGTCATCGTGGCAAAGCGGGGCACGCCGGTGATTCTGACGGTATCGAACCTCTTGCCCAACAAGCACATCCTGCCGGTTGATGGGTCGGTCATGGCTGGACCGAACGGCCAGATGGTCATGGACCTGCCGGTGAATCGCATTACCACACATCTCCACGGAGGGCTTACGCCGTGGTTCAGCGACGGCACGCCGTTCCAGTGGTACACGCCGACGGGCAAGCACGGCCCCAGCTTTATGAACATTCCAGGTTTCCCCTCGATTCCGGGGACGGGAACTCACTACTACACCAATGACCAGAGTGCTCGCCTGGTTTGGTACCACGATCACGCGATTGGCATCACGCGGTTGAATGCTTATGCGGGAATTGCCTCTGGGTACATCATCACGGACGATTTTGAAGCCGGCCTCGTGAGTTCAGGACTGCTTCCGGACCTCGTCGGCATCCCGCTGATTATTCAGGACAAGGGCTTTGTACCCACGAACATCCACCATCTTGACCCAAGCTGGCAGTGGGGCGATCCGGGAGATCTCTGGTATCCACACGAGTACGAAGTCAATACCTTCGCCAATGGCACTGCAAATCCGAGGGGCAGATGGGATTGGGGCCCTACCGTAACACCGCCTGCCACCGGGACAGCTCCTTTGCCCCCGGTATCGCTTGTGCCTGAAGCATTCTTCGACACCATCGTGATTAACGGAGGCATCTACCCCAAGGTCAGCGTGCCGCCGAAGCGCGTCCGCTTCCGGCTGCTAAACGGATCGCAAGCACGGTTCTATCATCTGAACCTTTATCCGGAAACTGGCGCGAACTCGGGCGAGGCTAAGGTTGGCACGCCTGGTCCGACGATCTACCAGGTCGGCACCGAGGGCGGCTTCCTGCCGGCAGTTGCTATCCTGAACAACACGACGCAGCTTCCGCTTGACCTTGTCGCCGACCCGACCGGGAACACCGCCAATCCCGACGGTCCATTCAACCTCCTGCTTGCCCCCGCCGAACGAGCCGACGTGGTTATTGACTTCAACGGCGCGCCTGCGGGATCCACGTTCATCCTCTACAACGATACCGGCGGACCTTTCCCAATGAGCGACCCGCGCAACGACTACTTCACCGGAGACGGAGACCAGACCTCTAGCGGCGGAGCTCCCAACACGCTTCAGGGCTTTGGGCCCAATACCAGGACGCTGCTGAAGATCGTCGTGGCTGCCGGTTCGGGCGACAATGTCAGCACTTCGACGTGGCTCGGACTACTCAATGCGAAACTGAAAACCAACTTCCTCACGGGCGGACAACCAGGACTCCTCTTCAATAATAATGGCGATCCTTCCGTGCCCGCTTTCCCGTTCGCAGGATTCGCAGATCGGTCCCTCACCTTGAACGAGGACTTTGACGACAATGGCCGCCTGATTCAAACCCTGGGGACCTTTACGCAGAACGGGGTAAACAATCAGGGCATGCCTACTTGGGGCCGGGCGTACCTTGCGACGCCGACAGAGACCCCCCGCGCCGGAACCACGGAAGTGTGGCAAATCATGAACAACACCGCCGACACTCATCCCGTCCATTTCCACCTCGTTAACGTGCAGTTGATCCAGAGACAGGCGTTTACGGGTGATCCGAATAGTTGGAGTTATAACGGCAGCGTTCCAACTCCTCCGGATGACAACGAGGTTGGCTGGAAGGAGACGGTGCGCATGAATCCCGGAGAAATCACGACCGTGATCATGAAGTTCGACCTGCCCAAGCTGCCGACAGCCGCGATGCGAGATGCCGTAAGCCCCAGGACGGGCGGAAAAGAGTACGTGTGGCACTGCCACATTCTCGAACACGAAGAGCATGACATGATGAGGCCGTTGATCATCATTTAGAAGATGTCATGCCGGGCTCCGAGGAAACTGCAGGAACAGTTGAGTCGATCC
>JBAVHY010000131.1:0-62181 GCA_049686315.1 Candidatus Acidiferrum sp.
ACGCGTTGTACCGCGTGGAGTTTTCCAATCGCGGCGCGGTAGTAAGAAGCTGGCAGCTCAAGAAATATAAAGATGACGCGAAGCCGCAGCGCACGCTGGATTTGGTGCATCCGGAATCGGCGGCAAAGACAGGTGGCTGGCCCTTCACGCTGGTTCTGGACGACCCACAACAGGAGAAGGCCGCCAACACGGGCTTGTACAAGATTTCGGGCGACAGCCCTTCCTTGGAAGCGCCGGCGGACTTGACGTTCACCTGGAGCGATGGCCACCTGGAAGTGATCAAGACGTTTCACTTCGATCATTCCTATGTGGTGAGCGTGGAAACCAGCACTAGCTACAACGGCTCGCACGTGCTGGCCGGGCTGGCGTGGCGCGGCGGTTTTGGCGATAGCACCGTGACCGACCCGGCGCCGTCGGCCACGATCAATACTTTTTATAGCGAGAGCGGAAAGCTCTCGACTTTTCTCGAGAAGAAGCTGGACAACCCCGACAAATGGGGCACGGTCTGGCAAGGCGGGAAGACGTTTACGGGCATTGCGGACCGGTATTTCACAGCCACGTTTCTTCCACCGAGCGATGCCCTTTCCACGAGTTTGCAGACGCGCTACTGGAAAGTTTGGGACACCGCCACCGTTGGCGGCAAGGAGCAATCCGAGGCCATTCCGGAAGTCGCGACCACCACCTCCGCGCAGCCGATGGCGCTCCGCGTGTACGTCGGACCGAAAGATTATGACGACTTGAAGGCCATGCACCCGCCGCTGAATTCGTTGGTGCAATTTGGCTGGCTGGAAATCATCGCCGATCCGCTGTTTCACGGGCTTAAGTGGCTGTACAAGTACATTCCCAACTGGGGCTGGGCGGTCATCGTGTTGACCGTCCTCATCAACATGCTGCTTTTCCCGCTGCGCATTTCCAGCTACAAGACCACGCTGAAAATGCAGCGCGTGGGGCCAGAGGTCAAGCAGATCCAGGAAAAATACAAGAAGTACAAACTGAACGACCCGCGCAAGGCCGAAATGAACAAGGAAATCATGGCCATTTACTCGCGCGAGGGCATCAATCCCGTGGGTGGCTGTTTCCAGATGTTTTTGCAGATGCCGATCTGGTTTGGACTGAACACAGCGTTACGTTACGCCATCGAACTGCGCCATGCGAGCTGGCTGTGGATCAGTGATTTGTCGTCCAAGGACCCCTATTACATCCTGCCTGTCACCGTGGGCGTTTCGATGTACCTGGTGTCGAAGATGACGCCGATGACCACCACCGATCCGCAACAGGCGCAGATGATGAAGTTCCTGCCTATCAGCATGTCCGTCATGTTCGTCATTTTCCCTTTTTCGAGCGGCCTGGCGTTGTATATTCTTACCAGCAGCTTGATCGGCATCCTGCAGCAGTGGTACCTGAATCGGACTCATCCCCTGCCCGCCGTCCCTGCCAAGCCCACGCGCGCCAAGAAGTAAGCGCAGAGAGGTTGCCGGGGGACTCTGTTGGCACAACTGGGAGTCGCATGAGCAAAGAATTCGTTCGCGAGGGCAAGCTGGACCGCGAAGCCGCGGCCGAGGGGCTGCGCGATTTCCTGCAAAAAATCGTCCGCGCGGGGCACTTTGAATTGAGTATCAAGGTGCGCACGGCGGAGCCCTCAAGCGGCACGGAAGAAGGCGAAGCTGAGGTCTTCGCCGATCTTGACGGCCGGGACAAAGAGATCCTGATGGCGCGTGGGGGAGAAGTATTGAAAGCCCTGGAGCACCTGGCGTATCGCGCACTGGGCCTGGAGCCGGCTTACCACGAGAAAATTCATCTTGATTGCGGAGGATTTCGCGCGCTTCGCTTCGAGGAATTGCGCATGACCGCGCGGGTGGCCGCCGAACGCGTGCTGGCGTCGAAACAACCGTTCCAGTTGAATGCCATGTCCTCACGCGAGCGACGCATCGTGCATCTTGCCCTAAAGGACGTGCCTGGTGTGCGCACGGAAAGCATGGGCACGGGCGAAGAACGTCACGTGGTTATCCAACTGGTCCAGAGCGAGCCTCAAGGCAAGCGATAAACAAGTTCAGGAACTCAACCAGCTTACCTACTTGCGGAGCCAGCCTTTTGCGAGGACCTGGCCATCCCCCGAAAAGCGCACGCGGTAAGTGAACGAGGCCGGCCGGTCCCGGCGAATCTGCGGGAAGCGCAAATCGCAGAACTCCACAATCGCGTCGGCGCCTTCCTTATGGAATCGGGTAATGGGGAACCGAGCAAACCATAACACTTTTTGCACCTCGGGAAGTTGGCGCGCCTGCTCGATGAATTCGTTTGGAAGGGCGTCCGGGTAATAGCTATGCTCGAGAATTTCGGCATCCGGTGAACCACCGTTCTTCAGCAGTTGGTCGCTCAAATCCATACGTATCTCGTAGACACCGCGCGGCGCGCGTATCAGTCCATCCCAATGCCAGAACGAGGGTGGCATGGGTAACGCGCCGATGGCCTGCACCTCGAGTTTTTCCCGCGCGGCGAACTGTTTCACGCGCTCGAAGGCCGCGTGGTGCGCATAAGTGGCGGCAAGAAGATAGGCGATGGCCAGCGTTAGGCCTGCACGGTTCCAGGTTTCATACGGCACACGCAAGCCCCAGCCGCGCGCCGCGGGAAGTAAAAACAACACGGCGAACAAGACGGTGGCCACGAGAATGGCGGTGTTCGAAATCGGCGCGCCGACCGCTAGCCCGATTCTCGATATCAGGAACGGCGCGGGCGTGAAGACCAGCCACATAAGGACAGCACGCCAACGCGCGTGCTCCGGATCCTCATAGGTCCAGGCCAGCAATTGTGGAACGAGCAGAATCGCCGTGAAGGTGAAGTCGACGATAAAGAGAATGTCCCAGGCGGGGCGCGCCCATTCCAGTGGCGACCAGATCATGGTTCCAAAGGTGGTCACCAGATCCAAAAAGATGTGGCTCAGAATTCCCACGGCATACAATCCGGTTAAGACCGGGAACGAGGGCGCTTCCCATTTTCGCCAGCGCGCGAACGCTCCCGTCAGCCCCGCCAGGATCACCGACCAAAGCGGCAAGCACAACAGCGAGTGCGTGATGCTGCGGTGCCAGGTGATCATCAGCAGCGGGTTGTTCGAGAAGAAATCCCGCAGGACGTCGGAGTCCGGGAAAATAGCCCCGAGCATGAGCGCCCAGGTGGCAAGACGCCGTTTCCCCATCGCGGTCGGCGGGAAAAGGTCGCGGCCACCGAAAGCAGCCTTGCTGATCAACGCGCCGGCAATACCATGTGTAATCGTGTCCATTGCGCCAGTGTAAAGGATGCGTCCTATTGGATGAAAGACAGGCTCACTTTGATTTGTCCGTTTGACCGCTGCTCTCAGAGGAACCGCACGGCGGAGTCTGCGGATGGATACTGCAGATTTGCCGGTGCAGGGCCGATGCAGGAGCAGCGTCCTTGATCTGCAGAAGCTTCGCGGTACCATCCTTCGCGGTGAAGAGCAGCGTTGTATCAACGACAGAGTGAAGGCGCTTCGGAGCTTCAACGGCCGTTGCTTTTTCCCGGCACCAGACGGCCACATCATCAAGACCGTCGCCGTTCACATCCGCGATTCGGTAGGCACACGCGGTTTGGTAGAGATATTCCGCCGGCTTTTGTTCTTCCGGGTCAAAGCCCTGTTCCGGACTACTGCCAATGAGAAGCGTCCAACCCGTGTGCGGGCTGGTGCCCATCTCCCAGTTTCGCCATCGCCATTCTTTTGCAGCCACGTCAAATCGGTATGAAGCAAGAAGCTTCTTCGCTTCACACGCCACGCAATCCCAAAATTGAAAAACAACATCCGGAACGAGTGTGGGCGCAAAGCGGGCCAGCTGCTCCAGGCGCAGATTCCAGACGCCACTCGAAGTGTGATCCTTAATCGCCTCCTTTCGTTCCGAGGCGATGTCATAGTTATAGGCCTGGAAACGAACTTCCGTCTGAGTTGTCGCATCTCGTTGGAGTGCGATTAAAACCAATGCGGAAGTTTCGTGAAGGCCCACGCGGTAGATGAATTTGTAACCCATCGCCGCCTGAGGCCCCATAACTCGGCGGTCATCCGGAGTTAACTCGTCGGCGAAAGCCTCATGAATTTTCGACCAGAGTTTGTGGTCCACCTTGGCATCCAGCCAGCGGAAATTTGAGGCGGCATTCATGGTTGGTTCCAAGCTAGCGGTTGTCAGGAGTACAAAGGAAAGGGTAGCTAGAAGCGAATGAGCGACGCGTTTACAGCATCCTCTACTGGACATGGATCAGTCGCGCAGCTTTTGGCAGCACTCTGCCGATGCGCTGAACTGATATACCACGCTGCGCAAACCTGGTGATAGCAACTTCTGCAGCCTCCGGGGCAATGGCAATAAGCAAGCCACCGGAAGTCTGTGGGTCGAAAAGCAGGGCGCGATGCTCTTCGGGAACGCCGTTCGCGAATATCACGCAATCGCCTATGAAATCGCGGTTATTCTTCAGCCCGCCGGGAATCATTCCTGCGCGCGCAGCGTCGAGCGCTCCCGGAAGTAAAGGAACCGCCAGGTGGTTGATCTCCAGGGAGACCGCAGGCGTTCCAGCAGCGGGATCTCCCAGGGCCATTTCGCGCGCATGCCCCAGTAGCCCAAAGCCGGTGACATCGGTAACCGCGTGCACCGAGCGCGCTCCGCATTGTGTTTCCACTTCGTGCAGGGCATCAGCCGCCGCCCGGTTTAATTGCGACATGGAAGCGATGGCAGCGTCGAGCGGCTCTTTTCCGGCGCGCTCTTTCTTGAGCGCCGTGGAAATGACGCCCGTGCCCAGGGCCTTGGTCAGCAGAAGTACGTCACTCGCCTGCGCACCGACGTTGCGCCAAATTTGCTGGGGATTCACAACCCCTGTTACCGAGTAGCCGAATTGAATGTCCTCGTTGCGAATCGAATGCCCGCCAATCACGCTGCATTTTGCTTCCGTCATTTTCTCCAGGCCGCCGCGAATAATCTGCTCCAGGATCGCGGGATCGCCTTTTTCCGGAAAGCCCACGATGGATAGCGCGGAAACCGGGCGGCCTCCCATCGCATAAACATCGCTGAGCGAATTCGCCGCGGCAATTTGTCCGAAGGTGAAGGGATCATCCACGATAGGCGTGAAGAAGTCGACCGTTTGTACCAGTGCCAGGCCCTCCGCGAGTAGATACACCCCGGCGTCGTCGTTGGTGTTGAACCCAACGAGCACGTTTGGATCATTCGGCAGTGGTAGGCGCCGTAGTATTGAGTCCAGCGTCCCGGGACTCAGCTTAGCCGCTCAACCCGCTGCCTTGACCATGGCCGTGAGTTTCACGGAATCGGTCAAGCCACACCTCGCTGTACTGCGCCTCGATTATAGCGATGCCGGAGCATTCCTGCTCGTTGTCGGTGCTCGCCGGAAGAAGGCCGATGGCTTTAGGGCACAATGGCAAGAAAGAGCCACCAGGACAGCTTGCGTTTGGGCCTGTGAAAGTGTTCTCATCGGCCAATGCCTTGGGACTTCTGGCTGATATTTTTTGTTCTCGGCGTGGTGATTCCCTGGCGGGGTCGCGTACGCTTGCAGCGATTGCTAGCTCAGCCTGCTATCGGCACGAAAGAAAAGCTTATCCTCTACGGGACGACCGCTGCGTTTCAGTGGATCCTGTTCGGCATCGTGGCGTGGCGAGCTGTGGCGCGCGGCTTTACAGCAGCGCAGCTGGGTTTCGGCCGGAGGTTGACCGTCGAGTTGTTGTTTTTGAGCGTGGCGGGGGCCGCCCTTCTCGGCGCGTTTCAATGGTTTAATCTGCGCCGGGTGGGTGGCATGACGGGGACCGTACCCGATTTTATGCGCAAACTGGCTGAACGAATCTTGCCAAGCGAGACTGTCGAGTTCGTGCCTTATTGCGCGCTAGCCGTCACCGCGGGGATTTGCGAGGAGTTTCTCTATCGCGGATTCGCCATGGCCGCTCTGAGTCGCGCGGGAATTGTTCCTTGGGCGGCTGTGGTCATAACCTCGCTTCTCTTCGGTTTGGCTCACACTTACCAGGGGAAGAGTGGAATTGTGGGGACGATGCTGATGGGCCTTCTCTTTGGGACTTCCCGCATGGTTTTCCGGAGCTTGCTGCCGGTGATGGTATGGCATTCGACGGTGGATATTGCGGCCGGAGTTGCAGGGCCAAAATATCTTGTGCATCGAGAGGAAACGAAATAAACGCTGTTGAATCATGGTATTACGGAATATTTACCTTTATGATAACAAGAGTAAGCAAAACGCTGCCTGACGATACGATTCGCCGCGCCCTAGGGGAATTTCAAGTCCCCGTTGATGATGACCAAGTTATTTTGATTCAGAAGTATATGGCGATCTTGTTGCACTGGAATGAGAAGCTGAACTTGACCGCAATTCGCGACCCTTTGGAAATACTACATCGTCACTTTTGTGAATCCATGTTTGGTGCTGTGGCTGTGCCTATAAATTTTGGTCGGCTCGCCGACATTGGGTCAGGCGCTGGATTTCCAGGGATCCCCATGAAGATTTTGCGGCCTGAGTTGGAACTGTTCTTGGTAGAGTCAAATATCAAGAAAGGCACTTTTCTCGCGGAAGTCCTTCGTGAGCTTGAGTTTGTCAATGCAAGGGTGCTGATCAACCGATACGAGGACCTCTCTGAGGATCTTGCTCCCCTGGATTATGTTTGCTCACGGGCCGTCGGAGAATTCGGCTCGTTTTTAGATTGGGCCGCTTCCGGCGGATTGTCAGCAGGCCGAGTGGTGTTGTGGATCGGTGGGCGCGATATGGACGAGGTGCGAAAATCACCGCATTGGGAATGGCAAGAGCCAATCGCGGTCCCTCAATCCTTGCGGCGATATATTCTTGTCGGTGCCAGGAAAGCCGAGACACCCGCTTAGCAGATGGCGTGCTCGCGCCTCCACAAGTGCCAAGCATGATTGTTCCACGTGGAACATCATGCGGGCGCAGGTTCGTCAATTGTTGCGACGATATAGACTTCGTCGGCACGATGACAACGGGGACGGCCGCAGCTTGCTTATCGCCTACTGCAATGGACTTTGGAGAACTCGCTACTCCCTCGCTCAGCATTAAGTCTGATTGGTTCCACGTGGAACACCACGTACTAGCAGTCAACAGGGGTCAAGATGAAGGATCGCACGAAGGTTCCACGTGGAACAATCGAGCATGGCTCTGCTGCCCTCGAATAGCCTCGAGCGAAACACGCCCTGTACGGGCCCGGCAGGCTATCGTTGATCCTGTCATTCTGCGCAAAAGAGATCGGTGCCATTTTGAGAGAATCGTGCCCTCAGCATTCCTACCGGCGAGAATCGGGTGAGCCGGTAACGCCCTTGTGGGACGGTGTGCAAAAGACCGTATACCTCAAGTCGACACCTAAGTCCTCACCACAGAGTCGCCTACACGATGGTGTTTCACGTGGGACATTCGAGAATCCACAGGAAATCCGCAGGCCCCACCGTTTCACGTGAAACAACTTGCTTCCCTGTAAGTGCTCTGCTATTTTCATTTCGTTTGGGGGATTTTCTTGACCCGGGTTATTGCCGTTGCCAATCAAAAGGGTGGAGTGGGAAAAACCACTACCGCTGTCAACCTCGCCGCCTGCCTTGCCATTAAGAAGCAACCAACTCTACTCGTAGATTGTGATTCTCAAGCCAATGCCACGGCCGCGATTGGTTTTCAGAAGGACCCCTCGCGGCGGACTCTCTACCATGCGCTCATCATGGGTGAACCCTTCGATAAGATTGTGCAAAAATCACAGGTGGAAGGTCTGGATGTCCTCCCTGCGGATAAGAATTTGGCCGGAGCCGCGGTCGAACTCGTCGCCGCGGAAAATCGCGAATATAAATTGCAAGGATATCTGCAGGCCGTGCGCGAGAAATATAAGTTCGTGCTCTTGGATTGCCCACCCGCTTTGGACCTGCTAACCCTGAATGCATTGGTTGCCGCAGACTCGGTCATGGTTCCGATCCAGTGCGAGTATCTGGCACTCGAGGGAGTTTCGGAGTTGCTGGATACCTTAATGCGGATTCGCCGGACACTCAATCCCGACCTGGAAATTGAAGGTATTCTCTTGACAATGTACGACGAGCGCACCTCTCTCTCGCGACAGGTCGCCAAAGACCTCAAGAGCTTTTTCGGAACGCAAATCTTCCATAGCCTGATACCCCGAAATGTGCGCCTGGCGGAGGCTCCAAGTTTCGGTAAGCCTATTATTTTCTATGATATAAACAGCAAGGGCGCAGAAGGATACATACAGCTTGCGCAGGAGGTAATCGCCAATGTCGAGAAACGCGTTGGGCCGGGGGCTCGGAGCGCTCATACGGGAGCTTGAGCCACCGGTTCCGACAAAGCCGGTCGCCGGGAATTCGCCAGCCGTAAATGCGTCGACGTCCGCTGGCACCGCTGCTGCAGTCTCGCCAGCCTTAGCTCCTCTGTCATCCGGGCCTCTACAAATTGACATAGACCTCATCGACCCGAGCCCTTATCAGCCACGAACAAAATTTCGCGAGGAAGCGCTTGAGGAGTTGGCGCGGTCGATTCAGGCGAGTGGAATCATCCAGCCTCTGGTTGTGCGGCCGATTGGGAACCGCTTTCAACTGATCGCCGGCGAGCGACGTTGGCGGGCCGGGCAACGCGCTGGATTGAAAAGCGTGCCCTCGATTGTGCGCCAGGTGCCGGACGAGCTGGCGCTGGAAATGACGCTGGTCGAAAACATCCAGCGAGAAGATTTGAATGCCATTGAGCAGGCTCGAGCTTTTGAGCGGCTCATGAGTGAGTTTCATGCCACACAGGAAGCGGTGGCGGAGCGGACCGGTAAGGATCGCACCACGGTGGCAAATGCGATTCGACTGCTGAAATTGGAATCCACAATTCAGGATTGGATTGAAGAAGGGAAACTGACTGCTGGGCACGGGCGCGCATTGTTGGCCGTGCCGGATTCGCAATTGCGCATGCGCTACGCACAGCGCGCTGCGCGCGGCGGACTGACGGTGCGGCAGATCGAGCGCTTGGCTTCGCGCAGATCGCGCGGGGCCAAAATAGTGACACAATCGGAAGCGCCGATGGATCCGAACATTCGCGAAGCATTGGAAGAGTTGCAGCGGCACCTTGGAACGAAAGTTCTCCTGCGCCAAAGAACGAAAATGAGACCAGGACAACTCGTGCTGGAGTATTACGACGAGGCGCAGTTGATGGGGATTTACGATCGACTGCTGAAGTAAATCGATCCGCTTCCAAAGTCCTCCTGCACCTTCGTTCAGGCATCGCATTCGACAACTCGCTGTTCAAGTTGCGTTGACTTCTCCTCGGGCCAAGCTAAATTGGTACTGTATTCCTTTGGGGGTAACACCATGGCATGGAAGTGGCCAGCCGGTTCAACGAACGGCGGCAACGAAGAGTGGACCGGTTTCATCGACCAAGGCGTGTCACTGGAAGGCACGCTAACGCTGACAGGAACATTCCGAATTGACGGACACGTTAAGGGAAATATTATCTCCGAGCAGACCGTGGTCCTCGGGGAAAACGCCAAGGTAGAGGGGCAGATCGAGGGAAACCGAGTCGTGATCGCTGGGCGATTTGATGGGGTGATCTTCGCAAAGGGGCGCGTTGAGATTCAAGCCAAAGGCGTGGTGACAGGCGAGGTCCACTCACCGTGCATGGTGATCGACCCAGGCGGGATCTTTGATGGACGATGCCATATGCTTGCCTCATCGGACGCAACAGTAGGGCTCACGATACCAATCCACGCGGTCAGCCAAGCCAGTTAAGCAAGCCAACGGGAGTTTTCTCACTAACCTATAACTTTGTTTAAGACAGTTAGTCGCCTATTCAAGATTCAAGGCGAGATTATGTGCGCTCAGCTCATGAGCGACGACGCTCCTGCGTGCGTTTTCACTCTGTGCGCGCAGAGGAAGACTCGCATCAACAGTGCGGAAGATGGGAAGTGCGGCGAGCGCGTTTGACACACCCGGTGCTGCGGACTATCGTTCAATCGACGTGATGACGTGATGAGGACTCGCGAATGAAAATTTTGGTGATTGGTGGTGGAGGGCGAGAACACGCACTGGTGTGGAAGCTCAAGGAGAGCGCGGGTGTCGAGCGGATCTGGTGCGCTCCGGGAAACGGCGGAATCGCGGCAGAAGCGGAGTGCGTTTCCGCGGATACCGGTGACGTGGCGAGCCTGGTCGCGCTGGCGGAAAACTTCGGGCCCGACCTGACGGTGGTGGGCCCGGAACTTCCCCTAGTGAATGGTGTAGTCGATGCATTTGAGGGGCGTAAGTGGAGAGTAGTTGGCCCAACGAAGCAAGCGGCGCAACTGGAAGGCAGCAAGGTTTTCGCCAAGGAGTTTCTGGAGCGGCACAAAATTCCGACGGCAGCAATGTATGGCGCGTACGACTCACCCGGAGCAGCCTATGGGGCGCTATGTGAAGTGGATTGGCCGGTCGTGATCAAGGCCGACGGATTGTGCGCGGGAAAGGGCGTGTTTGTGGCGCCGAATCCGGATGCGGCCACAGATTTCATTGAGCGCGTGATGGAGAAAAATGAGCTGGGCACCGGCGGAAAACGCGTAATGTTCGAGGAAGCGCTGGAGGGAGAGGAACTGTCGTTCATATTGCTGACTGACGGCGAGCGGTACGCGCAGCTGGTGCCGACGCGCGACCACAAGCGCGCGTTTGACAACAACGAAGGCCCCAATACGGGCGGAATGGGCGCGTACTCGTCCGATGCGTTGCTCACCGAAGAGCTGCGTTGCGTGATTACTAAGACTATCGTCGAACCGGCGTTGACCGGACTAGCGATGGATGGAATTCGCTACCAGGGATTTCTGTATGTGGGCTTAATGCTGACGAAGGAAGGGCCCAAGGTGCTGGAATTCAATTGCAGGTTGGGGGACCCGGAGACGCAGGCGATTGCGGCGCGCATGGATTTTGACCTGGCGGAAGTGCTGAGCGAGGCGGCGGCGGGAAAACTGCAGCCCGAGAAGCTGAAATGGAAACCAGGGGCGAGCGCGTGTGTGGTGCTGGCATCGGGCGGGTATCCCGGGAAGTTCGAGAATGGCAAGGAGATTCACGGGTTGGAGGAAGCGGGAAAGCTTCCGGATGTGAAGGTATTGCACGCGGGGACGCGGCGTGAGAATGAACGAATCGTGACGAACGGTGGAAGAGTTCTGGGCGTGACAGCTATTGGAAATACGCTGGAAGCAGCGCTGCAGAAGGCGTATCAGGCAGCGGGGAAAATTCGTTTTGATGGCATGCATTTCCGGCGAGACATCGGACGGCACGGGCGGCAGAGTTCCGTGGCGGGAGACTAACGGAGGCGGCAAAGGTTGTGAACTTGTTTCGCGCTTAGGCGTCAGCAAATCGACGTGCAGGAGTAACTCAGGGATTCGGTTTTCGACGGAGCGTCGGGGCGTCAGGCGGGCGATCTTTGTCCTGGGCACGTTGTTGCTTCTCCGCGGGTTCCTCGGGAGGGACGAGCCACTCGAAGCCGCCGTTCTCGCCCATTGTTCCCTCAATGAAAAGGGACTTCCCGGCAAGGATGGGCAAGGCGGCACGCAGAAAGTCGGCGGCGTCCTGGGAAACAGATTTGTTGGCCTGGCCGTGCTCAATCTGATCGACCACCTTGGTGAAACGCGGGTCGGAAGAGCGTAACTGAGCCAGGCGAGGATCGTTCTGCTGAATGAGTCCGGTAAGTGGAATATCCTGCAATTCCTCTGGAAAACGCAGTTCCAAAAGCGATTTTGCCTGATGTTTTTCCGGAGGATAGAGCTGAGTGAAACGCGGGCGAAGAATGCGCGTCTGCCAATAATCGCTCTTGACGCCGATGGATTCCTGCTCGGCGCGGTATTCGATCAACCAGACTTCCGGGCCGTAATCCTTGGGCGCGTAACCGATGAGGACGATTTCGACGAGAGGTTCATCGGGCTTGAGATCAAATTTGTGGTGCAGTTGGGAAACCAGGGGGCGAAGTTTTTCGAGAAAGCTGATGCCGATGGCTTCGAGATCGGCCTCACCGGAATCCGGCGGCCGATAACCCACGGGGCCGGCGGAGCGCACGTCCTGGACGTCGCGGTCGAGGCGTATGGGCTTGGGTTGCGCGGGAATCTGCCACTCGGAAGCGCCGAAAAAAATACCGATGTGCGAGGAGCCGATGGTGGCGACACGCGGTGGAACGGACTTGGCTTCCAGTGGATGGTCGATCGCGGCGAAAATGATGGCGTCGCGGGCGACATGAATGATGACCCGGCCGCCAGCCAGATTGGCGACGATTTCGTCCTCCTGAGCGGAGGCGGGGACCGCCGCTAGAAGAAACGACGCGAAAAGTGGGAGAAGAAAACGCATTGATTAAAGGTCCACGAGCGACTTAGCTCATCTGGTCCTAGAAATTAGCATACTCCGGTGCCGCGCCGCGTGCAGAAAGGACCCTAGTTCTCCGGCAGGGCCGGTTTGGGTAAAATAGGAAGATTGGAAAGTATAAGGAAGAACGGACTATGGGATTGCGCAAACTGAAAAACCTTAAGCACAACGGAAAGACATTGACGGAGATTCTGGAGGCGCACGAGCGCTTTTGGAAAGGGACTGGGGCGCGCGCGGACCTGACAGGAGCAGACTTGTCGCAGGCGGACTTGAGCAAGGTGAATCTGGCCGGGGCGATCCTGCGGAATGCCAACCTGGAAGGGAGCGACCTGAGAGGGGCTCGGCTGCCAGGCGCGGACTTTTCCGGGGCGCGGCTTCGGAAGGCGGATCTGCGAAATACGGATATGACGGAGGCGAGCCTGGCCGGCGCGGACCTGACCGAAGCACAGGCGAGCGGCGTGGAGTTCTTTCGTTGCGACCTGACGAACGCGAACTTCCAGAAGGCGCTGTTGCGTAACACGAATTTCCGGGATGCGCATGTGGATGGAGCGAAGTTTGCGGGAGCGGACATGGGAATTGCGATCCTGCGGGAAACCGATATCCGCAAGGCTGATCTGAGCGGTGTGGACCTTTCGACGACATTGATGCCGCCGGGGTACTTGGCAAAAAAGCAGAGTGCGTAGCGGGTGGGCGGCGCATACAAGGCGAAGATGGAAAATCGCGCCGGCACGTGTTAGCCTCACGCAAAGCTGGCAATTGAAGGCAACCTTGGCCGCAACTTCAACACAATTAGACCTGCCGGGCGTGCGCGAACGCGTATTGGATGTGCTGCGCGGGCTGCTCGAGGAACTGGGCAGCCACGGGGCGCTGGAGACGCTGTCGGGGGCGTCCAACCTGGACCGCGATTTGGGATTGGGCAGTTTGGAAAGAGTGGAGCTATTGACACGGCTCGAGGCTGCTTTTGAAGTGCGCCTGCCGGACACGCTGGCTGCGGAAGCGAATACAGCAGAGGAATTGATACAGGCGATCCTGAAGGCTCCGGGCACGTCGGCGAGTGACGAAGAAGAGATTTCCGCGTTGCGAGCGACAGTGGCGACACATCGGATGCAAAAGAAGAGCGCGGGGTCGATCATTCAAAAAGCGGAAACGCTGGTGGAAGTGATCCGCTACAGGGGAACACGCGACGCAAGCCGCACGCACTTGATCATTACCGAGGACAACGAGCAGGGAGAACAGTCGCACACACTGACGTTTGGCGAGCTGTACACCGCTGCGCAGAAGTGCGCGGAGGAACTGGCGCGACGCGGTGTTCCGCCGGGCGGGCGTGTTTCGTTGATGCTGCCGACCTCGCGAGAGTTTTTTATCTGCTATGCGGGAATCCTGCTGGCTGGCGGAGTGCCGGTGCCGATCTACCCGCCGTTTCGCGCTGACCGGATCGAGGAGTACGCCGAGCGACAATCCGCAATTCTGAACAATGCAGGGGTGTGCCTGCTGCTGACATTCCGGCGGGCAGAGTCGGTAGCAAAGCTGCTGAAGCCGCGGGTGAAATCGTTGCTGGGCGTGGTGGAAGCAGGAAAACTGCTGGAAGCAGCGGAGAAGGAGCCGCCACCAGCGCCCGGAGCGCTGCCCGCGTTCTTGAGCGGAAACCGGGTGCGCAAAGGGAGCGACATCGCGCTGCTGCAGTACACGTCGGGGTCCACGGGCGATCCGAAAGGCGTGGTGCTGACGCATGCGAATCTTCTGGCGAATATGCGCGCAGTCGCCGAAGCAGTGCAGATGAGGCCGAGCGACGTGGGCGTGAGTTGGCTGCCGCTGTACCACGACATGGGGTTGATCGGGGCGTGGCTGACGCTGCTGCTGTACGGCGTACCACTGGTGGCGATGTCGCCGCTGGCATTCCTGACTCGTCCGGAGCGCTGGCTGCAGGCCGTTTCCAAGTACAAGGGAACGATTGGGGCGGCGCCGAATTTTGCGTTTGAGCTTTGCGTGCGGAAGATTCCGGAGAAGGCGATGGAAGGGGTGGACCTGAGCTCGTGGCGCGCGGCGTTGAATGGCGCGGAGCCGGTGAACCCGGAGACGCTGCAGCGGTTCGTCAACCGATTCTCGAAGTACGGATTCCGGCAGGAGGCAATGTTGCCGGTGTACGGCTTGGCGGAGGCGTCGTTGGGCGTGACCGTGCCGCCGTTGTACCGCGGGCCGAAAGTGGATCGCGTGGAACGGGAGACGTTCACTACGCAAGGCCGCGCGGTGCCGTCGAACTCCGAGGATGAAAACTCGATCGCTTTTGTGTCCTCGGGGGTGGCAGTGCCGAGGCATGAAGTGCTCATCGTGGACAAAGACGGAAAAGAGGTGCCGGAGCGGACAGAAGGATTTTTGTGGTTTCGCGGGCCTTCGACAACCAGCGGGTATTACGAGAATAAGGAAGCTACAGAGAAGCTATTTGCCGGCGGGCCGGCGCGCGCGGAAGGCGAGTATCCGTGGGTGAATTCGGGCGACCGGGCGTACCAGGCGGATGGCGAGATCTACATTACCGGGCGCGTGAAGGACATCATCATCAAGGGCGGGCGGAATCTGTATCCGCATGAGGTGGAAGAGTTGGCGTCGAGGGTGGAAGGGATTCGGAAGGGATGCGTGGTGGCGTTTGGGTTGAAGGGCGAGGAGACGGGAACGGAAAAGCTAGTGATTGTGGCGGAAACGCGAGAGGAGAATCGGGGAAAGAGAGCTGCGATTGTAGCGGCGATGAACGACGAGATTACGCGAGGATTGGGGCTGCCGCCGGATCGCGTGGAGCTGATTCCGCCGGGGAGCATTCCGAAGACCTCAAGTGGAAAATTGCGGCGAGAGGAAACCAAACAGCTTTACCTTGCGGGAACCTTGACGACGGCAAAGGCGCCGGCATGGGTGCAGATTGCGCGTCTGGGCACGGGAACGTTTTTAAAGAGCGTGGCGAGCGCGGCGCTGCACGGAATCCGAACGGTGCTGGAAAAGATTTATGGGGTGTACTTTATCGTTGTTTTCATTTTGTGGATTGTGCCGACGTGGATGATCGTGCGGCTGTACAAAGATCATCGCGCGGCGGGGCGATTTACTTCGGCGGCCTTGAAGGTGCTTTTTGCGCTCGTGGGGATCCGCGTGAAGGCGGTCGGGAAAGAGTACATGAACACGCCGGGGGCGAAGGTGTACGCCTCGAACCACGTGAGCTATTTCGACGTGCTGCCGCTGATGATGGCACTGGGTGTGCCGTACCGGTTCGTGGCCAAGGGCGAAGTGAACGATATGATCTTCATCGGAACTTTTTTGAACAAGATGGGGCACCTGTCGTTTAACCGGCATGACGCGGGCGCGCGCTTGCGGCAGGTGCATGAGATTGAACAGTATTTGCGGATGGGAGAATCCGTGTTTGTGTTTCCCGAAGGGACGTTCACGCCGGATGATGGAGTGCGGCCGTTCCAGTTGGGAGCGTTTCGCGGAGCGGTGGCAACGGGAGCGCCGGTAATCCCGGTGTCGCTTGCGGGAACAAGAAGGTTTTTGCGTGACCGGACATTGCTGCCGCGGCCGACGAGGGTGACGATCACGATTTCGCCGCCGATTTATCCGCAGCCGGTGGCGGTGAGCACAGACCCGCAGCACTTGCAGGAGATGGTGCGGTTGCGCGATCAAGTGCGCGAGGCGATTGCGCGGTATTCAGGCGAGCCGCTGTTGTAGGGGTTGCCGAGCGCAGATTTTTCGAGGTTCCGCTCCCCTCCCTTTTTTGGAATGCAAATCACAAGGTCGCAGAGACAACACATTAGCTGGTCGCGTTGTTCAAGCGCGAATTCGGGCATGATTGGACAGATGTGTTTCGGGCGACTGTTAGGGTTAATCTGCCTTGTTCTTAAGCTCGTGGATTTTCTTGGCCACGGCCTCTATAAACTTGGCGACTGTCTCGCCATGATTTATCCAAACCCCATTCTCTGAGCCTATGAGCCTATTGCCGCCTTCACGACTTCTACGGCTTGTACAACGGTATTGTCACTCATAAATTGCCTCTATTTACTTATTCGCAAAACCCCCAGGAGCTGGCACGAATTACGAGATTTCAATGGTGGTGTCATCAAAGATGGTAGTTCCTTGGAAGCAGCGTAGGTGGTTTATGGAAGACTCGCCCTGCGCTCCAACTCCTGGAATGTTGAGTTGGCGGACCACCTCAGAAGGCGGCCTACAAGAGTTAAGAGAAACGCAACCCGAGAAAAGGAACCGACCTGAAGGTCGACCACTACAAATACAAGAGAGACCCATCCGCGGGGGAATATGACGAACGGGTAGCGGCTGTGGCAGACTATGTCGCTATGCATCCTAAGGTGCTAGCACTTCTACTCTGCTCAGTCTGCTTCTTCGTTGCGCGGCCCGCGTGCGCGGACGACCAGCCGCAGGAGGTCACGATTCCAGCGGGGCAGTATCAGCTCCACGGCTGCTTCTGGACTCCTGATGGGCCGGGACCGTATCCGGTGATGATCTTCAACCACGGCAGCGAAAAGAACCCCGCGCCGTGCGGGCCTCCCGATCTGGCGTACTTCTACCAGAAGAAGGGATTCGCGTTCTTCACTTTTCAGCGGCATGGGCACGGGGCTTCACCCGGCGAATACATCATGGACCTGCAGCGGCGGGCCTTTATGGATCACCGCAACCGGAGCGACGCGGAAAGGGAGGTGGTCGGCCTGCAGGAGCTGTACAACAAAGATGTGGAAGCGGCGGTGGCCTGGCTGAAGGAGCAGAAGTGGGTGGACGCACAACACATCGCGATGACGGGCATCTCGTTTGGCGGCATTCAGACTATCCTGACCGCGGAAAAGGGGCTTGGGATCAGGGCGTTTCTAGCGTTCGCGCCGGCAGCGCAGAGCTGGAATCCGGTGCTGGCGGAGCGGCTGAAGCGAGCGGTACGCCAGGCACGCGCGCCTATGTTCATTATCCAGGCACAAAACGACTACAGTGTGGAGCCGAGCAAGGTGCTGGGTGCGGAGCTGGAGAAGAAGGGCCCTCCGAATCGCGTAAAGATCTATCCGACGTTCGGGAGCACGACACAAGAGGGTCATTGGGGATTTGGCTCGCACGGGGACGGGATTGCCATGTGGGCGCCGGATGTGAATGCGTTTCTGGATGTGGCGATGAAATAGAAAGTTCATGGTTATCAGTTTATAGTTCACAGTTTAAGAGAAGACAAAAGCTAAGAAAGACGCGACCCGAGAGAAACCCAGGAACCTACCTGAAGGTCGGCCACTACAAACCCGGGAGAAACCCAAGCGGCCGCTACATACTCAGGACAAACACAGGAACCCACTCGCAATGGAGCGGAAGAGCCCATCCTTCGCAAAAGGCGCGAAGGATGGGGCACCCTCAGTGGGACAACGTGTAGATTACGGTGATGTGGGTGTCGACCTCGACGGGTTGACCGTTGAGGATGGTGGGGTGGTAGCGCCACTCGCGGACGGCGGAGAGGGCGGATCGGATGAATAGCGGATCGCCGGAAATTACCTCCAGGGATTGAATGGAGCCGTCGGTGGAGATGAGGGCGTGAAGTTCGACGCGACCTTCGCGGCGCGTTTGAATGGCCAGTGTGGGATAGACTGGCTCGACGCGGTGGTAGAGCATGGCGGCCTGAACGGGTTCGCTGATGCGGCGAATGACCGGCGTTTTGTTTGCCTGAACAACCTCCGGCGGCTTCGGACCGCGCGTGGAATCCGTATTCAAGAAACCATTGGGGTCTCCCTGGGGGTCGCCGAAACGATCGACATCGGAATCGCCCGCGCTGTCGCCGAAGTTCTGCTCGGGAGGAGTAGGATCGCGAGTAACGATTCCGTGAGGGATGCGGTCCGGCGCACAAAAGTGACAAGCAGGGTGGTTTTGACGATGAGTAAGTCGTTCCCTTGTTTTCGACGGATGGCTGCTGCCGCGGGCGTAGGGAGGGATGGGAAACATGATTACACGCCCGGCGATGTTTTCACCTTTGGTGAGAAGAGGTAACAGGACCAGAGCGGCGACGATAAGGATTTGAAGAGCAATGGAGATGAGAATAGCGCGCTGCTTGCTGCGGTGAACGCGTCGTTCTTGATCGGCATCGCCATCGACGAGGCAGCTGCGAAGAAAACCGAGATTCTTTTCGGGACCAGGAACAGGGGCCATTACACACCTCCGGAAAATGTCCCCGCGAGACGTGGGAATTTTGCGGCACCAGCCCCCTGAGGTTGCCTTCAGGAGACCGGCGCCGCTCTCGCAGGGATGTGAGGTGCGCGCGTCCTCTGTTGCGTTGGACACCCGCGGGGAGAAACAAGTTCCCGGATTTGTAGAAAGAAATTGGAGAGCGCAAGGGGTAGAAAGTTTACAGTTCACAGTCTAAGAAGAGAGAAAAGCTAAGAAAGACGCGACCGGAGAGAAACCCAGGAACCGACCTGAAGGTCGGCCACTACACGAGCAAACCCAGGAGAGACCCAAGACCCACTCGCAAAGTCGGCGGGAGGGGCACCCGAAGAAAACCCAAATACGAAGAGGGATTCCTCCTCGGGCGCCGTTCGGAAAGACGAATCAGGGGCGCATGAGGGGGAGAATCGAACTTCGACGAAATGGAAATACCGTACGGTAATCAAATGAAACAAAACAAGATGCGCTAGGCCGCGGCGGGCTGCTTCGGATCACGGATTACAGGGAGCAAATGGCACCAGGTGCATCTTGGAGGAGAACAGCCGCATCTAAAGCAGCGAGAGTGGATCTCAGAAGGAGAATTTCGATGGACAGGCGTATTCCAGAAGTTGTGGGGGTGCGTCGCACTGGTTGGGCTGCTCTGCAGCGCGATCCGCAGAGGGACGTTGTGGAATTCAGTTGTCCTCACTGCGGCACGAAGGGTCAGAGGAAAGCACGGCGCGAGCGGGCCGAGTACCGATTTACAGATGGGTTTTTGCAGGACTTGCAGGGCGAAGGCGTGCAGTGTCAGGTTTGCAAGCAGTCCATGCGCGTAGTGCCTGTGGTACTGCTGCACGACAAGGATGAAGTGAAAAGGTTCGAAGCGGTTTTTTCCGAGGAGCCAGAGGTACCGGCAAGATAACACTACCTCCTTCATCGTAAGAGGGGCGCTGAGAGATTGGCGCCCCTTTTTATTTTGTTTACTGAGGAAGAATTGTGGCGTTGGAACGTAGGAGTCCACCTTTCGCAAAAGACGCGAGGGATGGGGGCACCCTCAAGACCAATTGAGCAAGGCGTGAGAGTGAGGGTGCAGAGATGGCGTCTGCACCCTCGGTGGGCGTGGAGAATCGGGGTCAAGCCGGGAAATCAGTGATGGTCGTGGTCATGATCGTGGTCGTGATCATGATCATCCCAATCGTGATCGCTGTGCCAGCGGCGTCCGTCCTCATCCCACCAGCGGTGACGGTGCTCCCAGCAATAGGCGCGGGCTTCGCGAAGTTCATGGCGCCAGTGCTCGGCCTCAGGACTCTGCCAGCCGTGGTGCTCGACGGCTTCATGAAGCTTGTGGTCGGCCTTGGCGGTGCGCTTTTGACACTCGTCGTTGGCGCGCACAACCGTGGAGCCTGCGAACAGAATGACCAGGGCAAACAGGGCGGGTGCTAACACAAAACGTGTCTTCAGCATTTCTGCTCTCCTTCTGCCTTGCACGTGCAATTTGCTTGCTACGCCTGGGCGGTGAAGGCGTCCTGATAGTGTAGTGCAGTTCCGGCTTTCGAAGGAGCAAAGGGCGTGCCATGAAGGCCACGTTGACAGCAAGGAAGTTAGCGCTGGTTGTAGAACGAAAAAAATTCAGTAGGCCTGTAAGAAGGGGTCCACTCGCGCATGGTATTTCTCGAGGCCGGAGCGGATGAGTTCGAAGGCTTCGTCGACGGTGTCAGCGTACTCAAGAAGATTGTATTCGGCTTGATCGATGGTGCCCCAGCGCACCATGGCTTTGAGATTCAAAACGTCATGCCAATATTTTCTGCCGTAGATAAGAATGAGAGTGTTTTTGGGCATTTTGTCGGTTTGCGAGAGAGTCATCATTTCCCAGAGTTCGTCCATGGTGCCGAAGCCGCCGGGAAAAACGATGAGGGCCTTGGCGATTTGCGCGAACCATAATTTGCGCATGAAGAAATAGTGGAAGTTGAAGCTGAGTTCGGGGCTGATGTAGGAATTGGCAAACTGCTCGTGGGGCAATTCGATGGAGAGGCCGATGGATTTTCCGCCGGCTTCGTAGGCGCCGCGATTGGCTGCTTCCATGATGCCGGGTCCGCCGCCGGAGCAAACCACAAAGCGGCGCGGACGAGGGCCGAGAGACAGCGCCCAAGTGGTGAGCTTGTGGGAGAGTTGGCGTGCTTCTTCGTAATAGCGGGACATTTCGAGAGCGTTCTTGGCCTCTCGGAGTGCGGTTTGGTGCTGTTTTAGCCGGCCTTTGCCCAGCCTGCCGGTTTTGGCGTTCTTCAAATGCGTGTAGCGGGCGGCGGCGGTCTCGCGCGATTCGATGCGCGCGGAGCCGAACATGACGATGGTGTCGCCAATGCCTTCCTTTTTGAGTTGCGCCAGCGGGTGAATGTATTCCGCGAGGATGCGGATGGGGCGCGCGGGAGTGCTGCTCATGAAGGCGCGATCTTCGTGAGGAGCCTTGGGGGCATGTTGTGGCCGGGGGCGTTTACCGTCGGGCATGAGCGATCTCCAGATAAGCCGAGGTACGATTGTAGGCAGCAGGCTGGGGTTCCGGCAACGTCTTTGGGCTGGGATGCGTCGAAATGAGTACACAGAGAAAAGCCGGTGGTGTGCAGGCAATCGGCGACACGATGAACAACCTCGCGCAACGAACGATGCTGGTGGTAGCTCTTAGCGGTGTGCCGTTGGCAGTCCATGCTCAGGCGCCGGAAGGACCGATGACGCCGCAGCCGGGGGCAGTGATTCAGAAAGCGCCACCCAAAATCAGGGTCCGAACGCTGCTGGTGAATACGCCGGTGACGGTGAGAGACACAAGCGGCGAAATGGTGCACAACCTGGAAGAATCCGACTTTCGGGTTACCGATAATGGCGAGCCACAGAAGATTACGCATTTCAACTTAGGGGGAGACCCCATCTCACTGGTCGTGGTCGTGGAGACGAGTTCGAGGATTGGGCCGATACTGCCGCAAATCCGCAAGATGGGAATACTGATTTCGCAAACAGTGACGGGGCCGACGGGCGAAGGAGCGGTGGTGGGATTTAACGATGAGGTGAAGACGCTGCTGGATTTTACGAACAGCGCGGATGCGATGGAAAAGACGATGTCCAGATTGAAAGAAGAGACGGCCGGGTCAAAGCTGTTTGATGCCATGTCCAAAGCGGTGGAAATGTTGAGTGCGAGACCGGAGGTTTCCGATACGGATTTGGGGCACAGGCGAGTGATGCTGGTGCTGGGGGAAGCGCACGATTCGGGGAGCGAGGAGAAACTGGGCGAAGTGCTGCGGCGGGCGCAGCTTGCGAATATCACGATTTATGCGGTGGGAGTCTCCGGCGCGAAAGCGGATTTGCAAAAGAAACCGGACTACAAGAAACCGCCGAGTGCGACGCCGGAGGGAACGTTTGGGATGCCGCCACCGCCAGGGACGGTGCAGACGCCAACGACCCAGGAGCAGGCTGAAGAAGCAGGAAGCCCGCTCGCGGCAGCGCAGAGGCTTGCGGTTTGGGCCGTGTCACATGCTAAGGACAAGGTGACGGCGCATCAATTGGAAATTGCAGCGGCCGCGACGGGCGGGCAGCACGTTTCCACGTGGAAAAACCGGACGATTGAGAAAGTGATCGATGAGATGGGCGGTGAACTGCATTCACAGTACACGCTGACGTATACGCCGAGCGGCGATATGGCAAATGGATACCACGAGATTCAAGTGACGATCGACCGGCCGGAGCTGAGTGTGCGCGCGAGACCGGGGTATTATCTGGCCGGCCCGGAAGAGTGACGGCGCAAGAATCTTCCAGGCAATCCTGAATACAATTCTAGACAATTTGTGCGGGAGTAAGGACCGATGAGCGAGGTGGAACAAAGGTTCAGGCTTCGGCTTGCGACGGGCGGAGATATCCCCGCGCTGCGTGAGCTGATCGAGAAGTCCGTGCGAGTTTTGCAGCGTGCCGATTATTCCGCAGAGCAATTGGAAGCGGCGCTGGGGACGGCGTACGGGGTGGATACGCAACTGATTGTGGACGAAACGTATTATCTTGCCGAAGCGAAGAATGCTGATGATGGGGAGAGCATGATTGTCGCGTGCGGTGGGTGGAGCATGCGGAAAACGCTTTATGGGAGTGACCACGGGCCTTATCGCGACAGCGAATTGCTGGACCCGGCGCGCGATGCCGCGAAGATACGGGCGTTTTTTGTGCATCCGGACTGGACGCGGCGCGGGCTTGCTACATTGATTTTGAAAACCTGCGAAGATACGGCTTACGCGCGCGGGTTCCGGCGATTTGAAATGGGCGCGACGCTGACGGGAGTTCCGATGTATGCGGCGCGTGGATACCAAGCAGATGAAACAATTGAGGTGCCGCTGCCGAACGGGCTGTCGCTTACGGTGGTGAGAATGTCGAAAACCGTGGCGTAGAGTGTTGGCGGGACTTCACCTTTGAGATCCACAAATTCCACAATCGATGAGCCAAACTAGGCGATCTGCTGCCAGAAGGTGGATTCTATGGAGGCGAGGAGCGAGTCTTTGCGGGCGTTCCAGCGGAGAAAATGCGAGGTACGCATGTGCGCGGCGTGGTGCTCACGGCTTTCCCAGACTTCGTGAAAGAGGAACGTACCGGGCTGATCGGCGCCACGGTGCAGATCGTATTGCAGGCAGCCTTCTTCCTTGCGCGTTGGCGTGACAAGTGCGCGGAGCTCGGCTTCAAGGAGCAGCTGCTGGCCTTCCTTGGCACGAAGCAAAACGATGAGGGTGAGGGCGCCCTTGGGGAGTTTGGAGGTCTTGGGGCCGCGCGATTTGCGGCTGGAGCGCCGCTTGGCGGCACGCCTCTGTCTAGATTTAGACATATCGGCGGGGATTGTACTCCAACTGGCCGCGGGAGCAACCGGGATTTGTGGGGTTGGATGTCAATGATGGGGTAAGAACGCCAAGCAGACGGGGGAAGGGACGGAAGCGGTTTCACCGGTCGGAGCGAGGGCGCCGGTTGCGGGGTCGATGCGGAAAACCGCGATGGAATTGGAATTCTGGTTTTCCGCGAGAAGGAAACGGCCGGTGGGGTCGATAGCGAAGTGGCGAGGTTCCTTGCCTCCAGTGGGAAAATCGCCAGTTAGTTCAAGCCTGCCGCTGGTAGGATGGACGGCGAAGACGGCGACGGAGTCGTGGCCGCGGTTTGAGGCGTAGAGCCATTTTCCGCTGGAGTGGACAGCAATTTCGGCGGTGTCGTTGCGGCCAGAAAAGCCTTCCGGCAACGTGGAAATGCGCTGAATTTCGCGATAGATTTCACGGGCATCGTTGGCAAACACGGTCACGGTTGACTGGATTTCCCCCAACACATACATGAAATTCCCGTCATGGGAGAAGGCGACATGGCGAGGGCCGGTACCTGGATTGAGGACCGCGGAGAATGCGTTGCTCGGGCTGGGGGAGGTGGCCTTCGGATCCGATGCGGGTGTTTCACCCGGTGTGAGCGTGCCTTTGGAGGCGTCAAACTTGTAGATCAAGACTCGGTCCAAGCCCAGGTCCGCTACATAGACGAAACGATTGTGCCCGGAAACCTCAATCCAGTGAGCGTGAGGGCCTTCCTGGCGCTCCTTGTTCGGGCCGACGGCGCCGGCGTCCTTCACATTGGCGGTGTGCTCGCCGAGTTTGCCGTCAGGAAGAATGGGGAAGACGACGACGTTGCCAGAAGAATAGTTGGCGATGAGGACGTACTTGCCCGTTTTGTCGAAGCTTAAGTAGCAGGGATCTTCGCCGAGAGCGGGAAGTTGGTTCAGGAGGGTCAGCTTGCCGCTTTGTGGGTCAAGAGCAAAAGCGCCGACCATGCTTTTCTTGCCGGATTCGTTGACGGCATAGGTGTATTTGCCGCTCGGATGGATGGTGAGGAAGGAAGGGTCGGGCGTTTGCACGGCGACGCCTTTCGGAGTGAGTTTGCCGGAGGCGGAGTCAAAGTCGAAGGCGTAGATGCCTTTGCTGTCGGTTTTGTTGGTGTAGGTGCCGACGAGAGCGAGGTAGTGTGAATCCGCGGCGGGTCTTGGTGCGGCTGCGGTGAAAGCAAGGGCGGCCAGAGATGAGATCAGTAAGAAAAATACCAAGAAGCGATGTGTGATGTTCATGAGGAATTCAGTTTAACAGGAAATGAAAAGGCAAACGGGCGTTCTCCTGCGAACGTTTGAGGCGAGGTGGAGTTGGCGGACCGCCTCAGAGGGCGGTCCCTACAAGAGAGACCCGAGAGCCGGCAGGATGCTGGGTCGCTCCAAAAAGGTTAGCCCAAGAGGGTGGCGTGAAGGCGTCGCCTACAAGACCGAGCGAAATGAAAGTATGAAGAGAACAACACCGGGGCGTTCGAGCGTAAGAGCCCACCCTTCGCAAACAAACACGAAGGGTGGGGCACCCTCAAGTTCATGCGGGGAGAAACTTGGATCAGAAGGCAAAGTTACTTCTTTGCTTCTTCGTCTTCTTCGTGGAGGACGGCGGCGGCGGCTACGGAGTCGTCGTCGTCGAGCCGGAGGAGACGGACGCCCTGGGTGGAGCGGCCAGCTTCGCGGATTTCGCTGGCGTGGACGCGAATGACCTTGCCGTGCTCGGTGATGATCATGACGTCGGACTCTTCGGTGACCTGAAGAGTGGACACGACGGAGCCGTTGCGGTCGGTGGTCTTCATGTTGACGACGCCCTTTCCGCCGCGCGAAGTGATGCGGTATTGGGCGAGGGCGGTGCGTTTGCCGTAGCCCTTTTCGGAAACCGTGAGCATCAGGGTGGTGAGGGAGTCCTTGATGTGCTCGTTTTCAAGCTCTTCGAGGTTTTGCGAGGTTTGGTTGTGTTCCTTGGCGATGATTTCGAAGTCGGGCTGGACGGCGTCCATGCTCACGACGTAGTCGTCTTTGTCGAGATCCATACCGTTGACCCCGCCTGCATTGCGGCCCATGGCGCGCACTTCGGTTTCGCGGAAGAGAATGGCCTGGCCCTCGTGGCTGGCTAGGAAGATCATCTGTTTGCTGTCGGTGAGCTTCGCGCCGATGAGTTCGTCCTTGGCTTCGAGGTTGACGGCAATGATGCCGGTGGAACGGGGATTGGAGAACTCCGTGAGCGCGGACTTTTTCACGGTGCCAAGCTTGGTGGCCATGAAGACAAATCGGCCTTCTTCCTCGAGGTTGGTTGCAGCGACGAGAGCGGTGAGCTTTTCGTCTTCCTGGAATTTCACAAGGCTGGAGATGGCTTTGCCACGCGTGGCGGCAGCGGCTTCCGGCAACTCGTAGACCTTGAGCCAGTAGACGCGGCCCTTGGAGGTGAAGAGCAGGATATAGCTATGCGCGGAGGCGATAAAGAGATACTCGACGAAATCCTCTTCCTTGGTACGCGCGCCGATGCGGCCTTTCCCGCCGCGAGACTGGTGGCGGTAGGTTTCGACGGCGGTGCGCTTGATGTAGCCGGCATGGCTGACGGTGATGAGCATTTCGGTGTCGGCGATGAGATCTTCGAGCTTGATTTCGTCGACCTTGTCCACGATCTGCGTCCGGCGATCGTCGCCGTAGGCCTTGTGGACTTCACGGAGTTCGCCGGTGATGACCTGCTTCAGTTTCTTATCGCTGGAGAGAATTTCGCGCAGCTCGGTGATATGTTCGCGGATGGACGTCAATTCCTTGATAATTTCGTCGATCGAGAGTTGGGTCAGGCGGTGCAATTGGAGTTCAAGGATGGCGTCGATCTGGGCGTAGGAGAGGCCGAGACCCGCAGCGCGGCCGGCGGCTTCGATTTCCGGGGCGCCCTGGAAGCGATACTTGCGTCCATCGAGCTTGACGCCTTCGAGTTTTCTGGACTTGCCATTTTCAGTGATGGTGACGTCCTGCTCGGTGAAATACTTGAACAGGTTTTCCTTGGCCTCGGCGCGGCTGGTGGATCCGCGAATGATGCGGATGACGTTGTCCAGGTGATCGAGGGCGATCTGGTAGCCAACGAGGATGTGTTCGCGTTCTTCGGCTTTGCGCAGCTCGAAAATGGTGCGCCGGCGGACGACTTCCATGCGGTGCTCAATGAAGAGCTTGATGAGCGGGATGAGGCCGAGTTCGCGGGGTTGGCCGGCGACTATCGAGAGCAGGATCATGCCGAAGGATTCCTGCATCTGGGTGTGCTTGAAAAGATTGTTGAGGATGAGCTGGGATTCCTCGCCGCGCTTGAGCTCGACGACGACGCGCATGCCCTCGCGGGAAGATTCGTCGCGAACGTCGGCGATGCCCTCGATTTTCTTGGTTTGCACGAGTTCGGCGATACGCTCGATGAGCTTGGCCTTATTGACCTGGTACGGGATTTCAGTGATGACGATATTTTCGCGGTCCTTGCTGGCTTCTTCGATGGCGGCCTTGGCGCGCATGATGAAACTGCCGCGCCCGGTGCGGTAAGCGGCTTCGATGCCTTCCCTGCCCGCGATGTAGGCGCCGGTCGGGAAATCCGGGCCGGGGACGATCTTCATAACTTCCTTAAGCGTGGCGTCGGGCCTCTCAATCAGGAGGATGGCGGCTTCAACGATTTCGCGCAGGTTGTGCGGAGGAATGTTGGTGGCCATGCCGACGGCGATGCCACTGGCGCCGTTCACGAGGAGATTGGGAATGCGCGAAGGGAGGACGACGGGTTCTTCGCGGGTCTGATCGAAGTTGGGAATGAAATCGACAGTCTCTTTTTCAAGATCGGCAAGGATGTCTTCGCTGATCTTGGCGAGGCGAGCTTCGGTGTACCGCATGGCCGCCGGGGGATCGCCATCGACGGAGCCGAAGTTTCCCTGACCATCAATCAGCGGATAGCGCATGTTGAAATCCTGCGCGAGACGAACGAGGGCGGGATAGATAACAGCTTCGCCGTGCGGGTGATAGTTGCCGGAAGTATCGCCGCAGATCTTGGCGCACTTGCGGTAGCCACGATTGGAGGCGAGGCCGAGGTCGTTCATGGCGACAAGGATGCGGCGCTGGACGGGCTTGAGGCCATCGCGCACGTCGGGAAGCGCGCGGGCGATGATGACGCTCATGGCGTAGTCGAGGTAGGACTTGCGCATTTCGGCTTCGATGTCGATGGGAAGAAGGATTGATGTGTTTTGTTCGTCGGCCATGTGTCCTCGTGATTCCTCGTGTTTCGTGACTAGTGAATCGTGAAAACCTCAAGTCGCGAAATGTTGTGTGCCCGCCCCAGTTTCGCTACTATCGGTTTATGAACTACCGCTTCTCCGCGCTGATCACCAAAGAGAACGGGTGGTATGTGGCCCGTTGCCCCGAGCTCAGCGTCACTTCCCAGGGTAAAGATGTCGAAAGCGCACGAGCCAATCTGACAGAGGCCATCGAGCTGTACCTGGAGACCTGGGGTATCCCGGAGGAGCGCCCATCCGATACCGATTCGTTCTGGACGACCGTCGAAGTTTCCCAGTGACATGCCAAAACTGCCGAGCGTCTCTGGCGAGCGCGTGGTGCGAGCGCTAAAACGCGCTGGTTTCGTCGAGTTGCGCCAGAAAGGCAGCCACGTTTCCCTGGAAAAGCGCGTTGGAGACCAAGTGTTCAAGACTGTTATTCCTATGCACAATGAACTAGCCAAAGGCACCCTTTCAGACATCCTGAAGCAATCTGGGCTGTCCCTCGAGCAATTCCTCGAACTTTTGTAACTACTGCCCCCTTGCAACGCGTTCAACGACGTAGGCTCTCACGGAGTCGAACGCATCGGCCGCGTTGGTGAAGCGCCGCGACGCAAAATCTGCTTCTAGCTGTTGCAAGAAGGCGCCGCGCTCGGCTTCCGTTTCGAAGGCGACGGCCACGCCTTTCTCGTTGTCCGGATCGGCGGTGGGCGTGGAGCGAAATTCGCTCACGCTTAATCCACGCAGGCCCGGCAATGTCGTCCATCCAAGCTGATAGATCATGCCTTGGTAGAAGTCCGCGCTAGCCAAGCAACTCGGCCCCTGGCATCTTCAGTGGCATCTTCCAGAGTTGTGAATCTCGAGCCTGCGCCTACCCGAGTTGGCAACCAGCTATCGTCAATCTCCGAAAATGCCCACTCAAGAAATCCGAAAGTTTGGTCCAGGTTCTTGGTGAAACAGACGCGCCTGTTCTCTTCCGCGTCGTAGATGACCTTGAGGCTCTCGCCTTCTTGCCTGCGTCTCTCCATTAGATATCCAGGTTTACGACTTCGAGGGCGTTGTCCTCGATGAACTTGCGGCGCGCTTCGACGTTTTCGCCCATGAGGGTGGTGAAAATGTCCTCGGCGGCAACAGCGTCTTCGAGTTTGACCTGAAGCAGGGTGCGGGTGTCCGCGTTCATGGTGGTTTCCCACAACTGCTCGGCGTTCATTTCACCCAAGCCCTTGAATCGGGTGATGGTGAAATCTTTCTTGGCGTCTTCCATGACGTAGTTGAGGACGTCGGTGGCCTTCTCCCTAGTCACTTTGTTGCCGTTGCGCGTCACGGTGAAGGGAGGGTGATTAAACTCCTCGATCTGCTTGGTCAGCGCGCGCAGGCGCTTGTATTCGGCCGTGGATGCGACAGCCCAGCTGATCTTCTGGTTGTGGGGCGCGCCGAACTGGATTTCGTAGAGGCTATGCTCCTCATCGAAAACAATTTTCCCTTCCAGTTTCAACTTGCTCTTTTCAACTTCCTTCAAAAGTTTTTCCAGCGTTTTTTTGTCCTCAAAGTCGGTCTTTTTGTCGAGACCGCTCTCCGCGAGCAATTCCACCAATCCGGGCTCACGCAGGCGGCGGCCCAATTTCGCGGCGGCAGCTTCGTATTCCTGGACATTGAGCAGGAAGGTGGTTAGCCGCGCGCCCTCAAGACTGACACCCTCTTTCGCCTTGACGACGTGATCCTCGGTGGCGCGCTTCATCAATTCGCGGGCGAAGTCGCGCTCGTCGCGAATGTAGCGCTCGCTCTTGCCGCGCTTAACGCGATAGAGAGGCGGTTGGGCGATGTAGACGTGACCGCGCTCGATGAGCTCCTTCATGTGGCGGAAGAAGAAGGTGAGAAGAAGAGTGCGGATGTGGGAGCCGTCGACGTCGGCGTCGGTCATGAGAATGATTTTGTGGTAGCGGAGCTTGCCGGCGTCGAAATCGTCCTTGCCAATGCCGGTGCCGAGCGCGGTGATGATAGCGCGAATTTCCTCGTGGCCAAGCATTTTGTCGTAGCGAGCCTTTTCGACGTTGAGGATCTTGCCTTTGAGGGGAAGGATGGCCTGATATTTGCGATCGCGGCCCATCTTTGCTGAGCCGCCCGCGGATTCGCCCTCGACAACGAACAGTTCGCACCGCGCGGGATCACGTTCCTGGCAATCGGCGAGCTTTCCGGGCAGGCCACTCGAATCCATGGCGGACTTGCGGCGGGTGAGTTCGCGGGCCTTGCGGGCCGCTTCGCGTGCGCGGGCGGCGTCAATGCATTTGCCGATGATGCGGCGAGCAACGGTAGAGTGCTTGTCAAACCATTCGCCGAGCTTTTCGTTGATGAGTTGCTCGACGTCGCCTTTGATGTCGCTGTTGAGCTTGCCCTTGGTCTGACCTTCGAATTGGGGTTGCGGGAGGCGTACGCTGACGACGGCGACGAGACCCTCTCGTACGTCATCGCCGGAGATGCTGACTTCGTCCTTCTGCTCCTTGAGCATGCCGGCGTTGGAGGCGAAGTTGTTGATGGTGCGGGTCAGGCCGGAGCGGAAGCCGGAAAGATGGGTCCCGCCGTCGACGGTGTTGATGGTGTTGGCGAAGGAGAAGACGTTTTCACCGTAGGTGTCGTTGTATTGGAGGGCGATTTCGATCTCGACGTTGCCCTTCTTGCCTTCCATGTAGATTGGCGAATCGTGAAGCGTGGTTTTGCCGCGGTTGAGGTGCTTGACGAATTCGGCGATGCCGCCAGTGAAGCGGAATTCGGCGGACTTTTCGGTGCGCTCGTCGGTGAGCGTGATCTTGAGGCCCTTGTTGAGGAAGGCGTATTCGCGGAGGCGCGTAGCGAGGGTGTCGTAGCTGAAATTGATCTTTTCGAAAATGCTGGGATCGGGATGGAAGGTGACCTTCGTACCGGTCTTGCGGGTTTTGCCGGTCTGGTTTAGCTTGTTGGTGGGTTTGCCCTTTTCGTAGCTTTGCTCCCAGACAGCGCCATCGCGCTGAATTTCCAATTCGAGAAAGTCGGAAAGCGCGTTGACGACGGAGACACCGACACCGTGAAGGCCGCCGGAAACTTTGTAAGTGTCACTATCGAATTTTCCGCCGGCGTGAAGCACGGTGAGCACGACTTCGGCGGCGGGACGCTTTTCTGTGGCGTGCATGTCCACGGGAATGCCGCGGCCATTGTCGACAACGGTGACGGAGTTGTCGGCGTGAACGGTGACATTAACTTCATCGGCAAAGCCTCCCATGGCTTCGTCGACGGAATTGTCCACGACTTCCCAGACAAGGTGGTGAAGCCCCAATTCGCCAGTGGAGCCGATGTACATGGCGGGGCGCAGACGAACAGCTTCGAGGCCGCCGAGCACCTTGATGGATTTCGCGTCGTACTGGTGGCCGCCCTTGCCCGTTCCCGTTTCTTTGTCGCCCATTTCATCTCCCTTGCCCTGAACCCGTCTTGCGGGTGAAGGGTGCGCGCCTGTGGCAATCCCAAGCCCGGAATCGTTGCCCGCGCACAGCACCGGCCTGCGTGAGCGATCGTTCAACTCGATTTGTGTGAAGCCAGGAAAGGCGTGAAGTTGGAGTTCCCCATTCGTCGCCTCACCCTTTGACCGCGATCTCACTGGGCAGATCGAAGCTCGTAGGGTTCCCGCTCCATCCCGTCCCGCGCTCCGGGACGTGGCGAAGACTTATATTCTCCAGGCCGGAAGACCAACCCCTGGCGCAGGGTTTTTAACGGTCAACCACTCCTGGCGGACGTGTCGACTTGGAGGAAAAAACAACCAATCGACAACAGGCAATTTTACTCGAAACGGGGTATTTTCTCAAGCGCGAGACATGGGGTTGTGGATAAATAATGCATTTAATTTCAATCACTTATGGCGCGTCCTGGGACTCGCGTGGGTTGAACTTGCATTTGCACTATTGGCCAGAGAGGCGCACAAATCATCATTTCTGCAGCATGGGGAGAAAGGGTTACGAGTGGAATCCTATTACTCTTTTCGGCGGGATAGGCGTCTCCAGCATTTGCTTGATAGCCGCGAAAACAGCCTGAAATCTGGTGTCGTATTTGCGCGCCATTTCCTCGATTTTTCTCCGCAGTTCCTCGTGGGTGGCCAGCAGCTCCTCAAATGGACAAATGCCCGCATGATGGCGATGTTAACCTGCACGGCGCGATCGCTGCGCAGGACGCTGGAGAGCATCGCCACACCCTGTTCAGTGAAGACACAAGGCAAGTAGCGGCGGCCTCCGTGAGCATTTCGAGTTGAGGTTCCAAACTGGAACCTCAAGATTTCCATCTCTTTGGAGTTTAAGCGAAACATGAAGTCCGAGGGGAAACGAGAGGCATTGCGCTTAGCCGCTTTGTTCAGGTTTTTTGTTGTCACACGATAGAGTTGGGCTAAGTCGGAGTCGAACATGACGCGTGTGCGGCGAACAAAACAGATCTTCTGGCTGATCAGAGCGGCGGGTACGATGGCGGTGATTGCAGACTTGCGCATTTGCGAGAAGGATCTTGAGGTTCCAATCCAGAACCTCAAGATTGTTACTTATATTGTATTTCAATTTAAGAGAAATACAGGAGATAATTTATGGGCCCATACAATACCGAGGGGGATAATTTCTTGGCGGCAAACACTCTGCCTCAGATGCGCATGGGCATGATGACGTAGCGGTAGCGGTAGCTTTCGTCAGCGAGAGGGCGCATTTGTCCGGCGGATTGTTCGTCTTTCAGCTCGATACTGATGGGGCCGTCGGCGGCAGCGGCGAGGAAATCGAGCATATAGCTGGAATTGAAGCCAATGGCGATGGGATCGCCCTTGTATTCCTTCTCGATGGATTCCTTGGCTTCGCCGTATTCGGGGCTGGAGGCTGAAATCTCGACGCCTTCCGTGGAGACTGCAAGTCTAACGGCATGGGAGCGTTGATCGGCAAGCTGAGAGACCCGGCGCACGGCATCGGCAAGCTCAGTGCGTTCCAGGACGAGAGTTTTGTTGTTCTCGCGCGGTAGAACAGCTTCATAGTTCGGAAATTGGCCGGTGAGAATGCGGGAAATCAGGAGGCGGTGACCGACCTGAAAGAAGAGATGGCTTTCGTCCTTGGCGAACTCAATTTGTGCATCCGAACCGGCCGTGGCGGCGAGTTTCTCCACTTCATCCATGGCTTTCTTGGGGATCAACACGCGGACCTCACCGTTCAAGCCCGTGAGTTTCTGATCGGTTTCGGCCAGCGCCAGGCGGTGGCCATCGGTGGCGACCATGGCAAGAGTATCGGGCTTGAGGATCAAGAGGCCGCCGTTCAGGGTGTAGCGCGACTCCTCCATGGAGATGGCAAACTTGGTCTTGCCAATAAGGCTTTCGAGCACCGCAGCGGGGATCTTCACAAGCATGTGTGGCATGGCGGGAAGCGCCGGGAAGTTTTCCTTGGCCATGCCGACCATCTTGTATTTCTTCTTATCGCTGACGATTTCGACCCAGTGATTGTCCAGGAGTTTGAACTTAATCTCGCCTTCAGGGAGGAGGCGGACGAGTTCGAGCAGTTTCTTGGCGGGAATAGTCCCCGCGCCTTCTTTCTTAACCTTTGCTTCGCAGGAGGTGCGAATGCTCAACTCGAGGTCGGTAGCAGTGATAGCCAAGCTGTTGCTCTTCGCTTCGACCAGGAGGTTGGAGAGAATGGGGATGGTGGTTTTGCGTTCCACTACACCTTGGGTGGTGGAGAGTTCATTGAGCAGCGCGGACTTGGTTACGCTGAATTCCATTGATTGAGTTTCCTCGCGAACGGTTGCAGGTGCGGTCATCGGATTCTCCGTGCACATCTGCCGCTAGCGTACTGTACTCGTTTTTTCGCAAAGTATAAAGGCCACAAAGCGGAAAAGTGCTGTGGAAATAAGGGCTTTGGTCCACAGTGACAGCAGTATCCCATGACCGAGCTTTTTCACAGACACAACAGACTTCACAAGAATCTATTCTAAAACAGATACGAAACACTCTTGTTGTTGTGATGAGCGCTGTGGATTGGTGGAAAAGCCGAGGGAACGAATCTCTGCCTAGACTTTTGTGAAGCGGTGCGCGGTGGATTATTCTGCGATGCTTCGGAAAACGCAGTGTTTTTTCCACGACGCACCGTTTACGCAAAATCCTTCAACAAATCATCCGCATCATTCCCACGCGATGTACACAAATTCTCCACACCCAAATTGGACAGCAAATTTTTGGAACTGACGTCCAAAGAGGAGCGTTTCGAGTGGGATTTCCACAAGCCAGGCGTAACTCAGGATCGCGGGAGAAAAGACCCGCGCGGGCGGCCGCAGGTCTTAAGGATAACGGCGGATTACTGAAGGGCATCCATCAGGCGCGTGATAGTGCGGTTTAATTCCTTGTCGGAACGGCGCAATTCTTCAATCTTGTTGATGGAGTGTAGAACAGTTGTATGGTGCTTGCCGCCGAATTGCCGCCCGATTTCGGGAAGGGAGGCAGTGGTGAGTTGCTTAACGATGTACATGGCGACCTGACGGGGGAAAGCAATGGCGCGAGTGTTACTCCGAATCTTGAGATCCTGTTCACGCAGGTTGAAATGCTCGCTCACGCGCCTCTGGATCAGATCAATGGTGACGCGCTTTTCCTGGGAAGCAATGATATTGCGAAGCACCTGCTGAGCAGTGGCAAGGGAAACAGCCGTGCCGGTAAGAGAGGCGTAGGCCATCAATCGGGTCAAGGCGCCTTCGAGTTCGCGCACGTTGGATTTAATGGCGCGGGCGATGTACTCGGCAACATCGTCAGGGAGATGGAAGTGGTCGTTCTCCGCTTTTTTCTGGAGAATGGCGATCTTGGTTTCGAGATCGGGTGGCTGGATGTCGGCAATCAAGCCCCACTCGAATCGGGAACGAAGGCGTTCCTCGATGGAATTAATGTCCTTGGGAAGGCAGTCCGAGGAGATCACAATCTGCTTCTGCTGTTCATAGAGAGCATTAAAGGTGTGGAAGAATTCTTCCTGGGTGCGTTCCTTGCCGGCGATGAACTGGATGTCGTCGACGAGCAGAACGTCCACAGTGTGGAAGCGATCGCGGAAACTGATCATGCGGTCGAAGCGGAGGGAGTTGATAACTTCAATGGTGAATTTTTCGGCGCTGACGTAACTGAGGCGCATGGCCGGATTACGCCTTTTGATGGTGTGCCCAATGGCATGCATCAAGTGTGTCTTGCCCATGCCCACGCCGCCGTAAAGGAAAAGAGGGTTGTAGGCCTTGGAGGGCTGTTCCGCCACAGCCCGGGAAGCGGCGTGAGCAAACTCATTGGACTTGCCGACGACAAAAGAGTCGAAGGTGTAGCGCAGGTTGAGTTGGTGGTCGCTGCTTTCGAAGTCGAGTTTGGATTGTTTCACACCGGCCGCGACAGGAGCAGCCGCAACGGGCTCTTCTTCGCTGCAGATGTATTGCACCTTGGTATTGGGAGTGCCCATCTGGTGGAAGACGGCCTTGATGATCTCACCGTAGGTTCGAGTGAGTACCTGGCGAAAGACAGCGCTGGGGATCTGGATGAAGACAGTGTCGCCTTCATGGCGGCTGAGCCGGGTAGGCTGGAACCATGTGGAGTAAGTGTTAATGCTGACCCGGGACTTGATGAGTTCGAGGAATTTGTCCCAAACAGTAGCAGTTTCGCGTTCGCGCCCAACTTGAGTAGCAGTTGTCATCGTCATTAAGAAGGCCAAATGGTCCAGTATTTCCACAGGTGTGAAAAAGCTGTGGAAAGAGATTGAGAAGTTTAGCGCGAGAGCGTCACGCCTTGGAGTTGTTACCCGCGCAGGAACGAGTGTTTTCTGCCCCTGTGGTTCTGCGCGGTCCACTCAGATTTGTAGGACCACGTTCCACTGCTTCAAAACTGGATGAATTCTCGCGCACTGTTCGCGGCGGGGCAAGGGAAAAATATATGGAGACCGGTACCAACGTTCACACGGCATTCACAACTTTTCCACAAGCACATGAAACGCGCAAGCACCGAAAAAATGCAGGGAAAATGAAGAAATCTGAACGAATCGAAATGTGTTCGTCCGGGAATTGCACCGAAACAGTGCAATCGAAGCTGAGGAAATCTCATGAAATTCTCTACTGTTTTCGGTCTGGGCGCGGAAATTCGTAGACCCCCAGAGGGTCAGCGCCGATCAAAAGACGTTGTTCTTCGACCAGGATGACCGTTGCCTCAAGCCTCGTTCCTTTGGGAGTGTAAATCTGATACTCGGAGCGGCGGATACCATCCTTGTCAAAATGGATGAGGGTGTTGTGCAAACCCATCCAAACGTCACCGTTGACCGGGTCCACGCCAAAGGCGGTAAGGATCGGATGGAGGGATATCGGGGAGGAGCGCGTCTCTTCGCGCTCGATGGCCTTGCGGGCGGCCTGGGCTTCGGAATAGGCGTCGACGCCGGTAAACTCGTACTCCAGGCTAGCGTTACCGAAGCGGTCATATTGACGGACAAGGGGCTCGGGCATGTATGTGAAGCCGTAATAGATGTGGCCCTGAGGATCGGAGTTGATGCGGCCCAAGTTCAAATAGAGGTCGAGGTCGGCACGAGTGGAAAGCGATTCCGGAGCGCCGAATTCACGCACCACTCTTCCGTTTGGACCGTACACAGTGACCAGGTGAGATTGATGCGTTGTGGTGACGGCAACTTCGCCGTCCGGCAGAGCTGCCAAAGAGCTGAGCGAGTCTACCGGAAAGGAGCGGAGTTGCTTGCCGTCGGGGGAGAAAACAGTGACAAGGTTATAGCCACGATCCGCGACGTAGACATTGCCCTGGGCGTCCACATCGCAGTCTTCACCAAAGGCCATAGGAGCCCGGCCGGCCTTGTTGGCGGCGGGGGGCTCCGGGGAAGCGCCTATGACGGAAAGTTGCTTCCCGTTGGGGTCGAAGATGACGACGCCGACGTTGGGTGAAGCGAGGACGTAATAATTGCCATTGGAGGCGTGGCGGACGGCGCGAAGACCAGGGCCGATTCTGGAAAAGACACGACGGCTGGCCATTAACTGGGCATCGACCTCCGAGGTGCCAGCGTCAGCCCACAGCCCACCTGCGAGGCAAGGCAGTGCCGCTACCACCGCCCAAGTTCTGAGTGCTTTCCGCATGGTCTTTCAGATTACCCGTGGAATCGAGTGGTTGCTTGAGTAATTGCCAAGACTGCTGTTCTTTATCAAATGCGATCTCAAGGGATGATCCGCGCGCTGGTGACGCCCTAGTATTGGCCCAAATCAGGAGAGGTGCACTAGTCGCTGCGAAGGCAGAGCCGTGCGATGGACTGGGCTCGAAGGCGCCCGGCGTGGTTGCGGGGGCCAGGGTCATCGGTTTCGATGAGGACGGCGTTCATCTGGACATCCCCGGTGGCAACCTCAAAGCGAGTAGGCAGTCCGTCCATGAATTTCTTGATGATCGCGGTGCGCTCCATACCGATGATCCCTTCGTGGGGGCCAGTCATTCCGACGTCGGTAATGTAAGCCGTGCCGCCGGGAAGGACGCGTTCGTCGGCGGTGGTGACATGAGTATGGGTACCGACAACGGCCGTGACTCGTCCGTCCAGGTACCAGCCAAAGGCGATTTTTTCACTGGTGGTCTCGGCGTGAATGTCGACGAGGACGAAGGCGACGTCTGGGGGAAGCTTGGCGAGCTCGCTGTCAGCCTTCTCGAAAGGGTCGTCACTGGGAGCTAGGAAAACACGACCCTGCAGGTTCAGTACGGCATACTTCACACCGTTTTTCGCGGTGCTGACATAGAGGCCGGAGCCCGGGTTACGCTCGGCGAAATTGGCAGGGCGGAGAAGGCGAGGTTCGTGGGGCATGTAATCGTAAATTTCCTTGCGATCCCAACTGTGGTTGCCGCCGGTGATGACCTCAATACCACATTGGAAAAGATCCTCGGCGATGCGGGGAGTGATGCCGAAACCGGAGGCTGAATTCTCGCCGTTGGCGATGACCAGATCGATATGATGGTGCTCGACGAGGTCCGCGAGGCGGTCGCGGACGATTTGTCGTCCGGGCGAGCCAACGATGTCTCCGATAAAAAGAACACGCATGGAAGAAGTTTTAAGTCCTAAGTTCTAAGTTTTCAGATTCGGAAGCGCAAATCCGCGTTGGGCGGCTGAAAACTGAAAAAAGAGCGGACCGCTCAGCCGTGGGCAGCTAGGCCGTGAACCTCTGAAATAGGTGGGCGCCACGAGCCAACCATTAGGCTTTCCTGCCCCGGCCGCGAGTCCTGGTGGACCCGCTGACGGGACAGGCCGTGCACACAAGCTGACTATCCGCAGCACCCCAGAGATTCGTTACGGTTCAAACGGCGTTCGCGTCCTCACCTGCTTCGAAGTACCGCTCCGGACCCTATTATCCTCCCAGCCCGGCTTGACGTCCAACACCTGAGGGTTCTGGCGGCGAAAGGTTTAGCTGCCCAGGAGAACAGTCCGAGAGTAGAATGGCCCACGCCCGGCAAGAGGTGCTATGGCAATGAAACGGTTAATCGCTTCTCTTCCCCAATTTGGCTTCCTAGCCATCCTGTTGATATCAGCGATGCCTGCGAGCGGACAAACGCCTGGCCCAGAACAAGAACACCTGGGAAAGGTGTATTTCCCCACCAGTTGTTCGTCGGAGGTACAGCCCACGCTGGAGAAGGGGTTGGCGCTGTTGCATTCGTTTCAGTATCAGGAAGCGCGGCAGACCTTTGCCGAGGCAGAAACGCGCGACCGAACATGCGCGATGGCCAACTGGGGCGTGGCCATGACGCTGTATCAGCAACTCTGGGACTTTCCGGATGCGGCGAAGCTGAAGGAAGGCTACAAGGAGATCGAGCAGGCCAGGAAGTTGCACGCCAAGAGTCCCCGCGAACAGGGATTCCTTAAGGCCGCAGGTGTTTTCTACCAGAAGAATTCCAAGTTAAGCCACACGGAGCGCGCAAAGGCTTACTCGGCTGCCCTGGAGAAGTTTCGGGCGAAGGTTCCAGGGGACGTGGAAATCGATTCGTTCTACGCCCTTTCGCTGGTGTCGCTGGCCGAAGAAGAAGACGTGGACACGATGGCGAATTTGCAGAAGGCCATTAGCGTCCTGAATCCGCTATTTGAGAAGTATCCCGATCACCCCGGCGTTGCGCATTATTTGATTCACGCGGCGGACAAGCCCGGACTTGCGCCTCAGGGACTGGCAGCCGCCCGGCGGTATGCCGCCATCGCGCCGGATTCCCCGCACGCGTTGCACATGCCATCGCACATTTTTGTGCGCTTGGGGTTGTGGCAAGACTCCATCGCCTCGAACATCGCTTCCAGCGCCTCCGCGGCTCGAGCCGCGGAAATGCACAAAGCGGAGTCGCACTACCAGACACACGCGATGGACTTTTTGAACTACTCGTATCTGCAGAGCGGCCAGGAAGCCAAGGCTCGGGAAGTGATTGAGCACATGAATCACGTTGTGGGGGCGAGCGAAGAGGACAAAGTGGACCACCGAGCGTATCTTGCGGCGCGCACGGCGTTGGAACTGCACCGGTGGAAAGATGCGGCTAGCCTGGCGATTCCCGATGTACGAAAGGACCAGCAGGACACCACGCACTGGGCGCGGGCGATTGGGGCTGCGCGAAGCGGGGACGTTGCGGCCGCGGAATCAGCAGTGAAGGAGCTGACGAAGAGCGTCGCAGAGCGGGAGAACCGCGCCCGAAAGAGCGGCTATGACGTTTCGGCGGAGAAAGCCACCGACCTGCGTGAGGCGAAAGCATGGCTGGCGTTCGCGCAAGGGAAAACGGATCAGGCGCAGGAGGAGTTGCGCGCCGCCGTCGAACATCAAGAGAAGAATGGCGGCGAATCGGTGATCATGCCGGCGCGAGAGATGCTGGCGGACATGCTGATGGAGTTGAAGCGGCCGTCCGACGCCCTCAACGAGTACAAGGTTGTGCTCAAGAATGCCCCCAACCGGTTTGACGCCCTGCTGGGAGCTGGGCGAGCGGCGCAGGCCTCCGGCGATACCGGCGGCGCGCAGACATTCTTCGCAAAACTTACGGAAGTGTGCCCGGCAGGCGCCGACCGGCCGGAATTGGCGGAAGCAAGAACGGTATTGGCGCGGCAATAGCAGGTGAAGCTAATTTGATTTGTGTTCACCTGTAGGACGGGAGCGACTTGCCATGTACCGTTCCGGCGTGTAAAGTCCTCGCGATGCTCCGATCGCACCTAGCCCGGTCCGGTGGGTTCGTTCTGGTGTGTGTGTTGTTCGCCTGTTCGATCTCTCTTGGACAGACCGACGCGCCACCAGCGAAGGAATTTCCGCTATGGAAATTCGACGAGATGACCGCGCCCGGTTCGTGCCGCACCATGGGCCGCTTTCAGGACAAGCAGTATTGCGATTCGCAGGTGGTTGACCAGATTTTGGCGCTCGGCAAAGAGGCGATCCCCATCCTGATTTCCCAGCTCACTGATACGCGCAAAACAAAGCACCCCATCTACGATTTGTGGCAGTACACCGCGGCGGGCGACATTGCGAATTCATTGCTGTTTGACCTCTTTACTGCTTCGGATCTGACCGTTTCTCCCATGCCGCAACTGGATTCCCTGCAGATGGAATGCGATCGTCCGGGAGAACGCTGCTGGCGCAAATTCCTTCAAAGAAATGGCCGAAAGTTTGTGCAGGATCAATGGCGCGCGGCTTGGGATGCCAACAAGGACCGTATCTACTGGGACGAGAAAGCGCGCTGCTTCCGGGTCACGCCGGTTGGATCCCAGGCTGAGCTGGTCGGGCATGCGGCTGCGCCACACGCCACAGGCTCTGCGCATAACTGACAGGCGCGTTCCCAGAAGTCACGGGAGTGCATGCCGATCGTACCCGGGCTAGCGGGTAGCAGCCGGTCCCCAGGAACTTTTCCCCTTTCCACGACATTACCAGTAGTGAAGGACCAAGGCAGGTGCCTATGCAAGAAGCGCTGCCGGCGTTCGTTCTATACTCGGAGGCTCCTTCCCACAACGCCATGAACGATTCGCCGACTACCCCGGAGAAAGACGCTTCCGCCGAACGCTTGAGCGACGAGCGACTGATGGTAGCGTTCTCCCATGGGGCTTCGGAGGCCTTCACCGAGCTGTTTGCGCGGTACAAACAGCCGTTGTTTGGATTTTTCCGGCGACGCGTCTTCGATCCTTCGCATGCAGAAGAACTGACGCAGGAAACTTTTTTGGCGGTGCTTCGCGCGTCGGCGCGGTATGAACCCCACGCTCTCTTTCGAACGTATCTCTATGCCATTGGCTTCAGAATCTTGCGCGCGTACCGCCGGAAAACGGCGTTTCGGGCCACGTTTCTGCGGGCAGCGGCCGGGTTCCACGAAGCTGCGGTGCGGAACACCACGGAGGCAGAAGTGTCGCTTCGCGAAGCGGTGGGGAAACTGGAGCGCATGGACAGGGAAATTCTGATGCTGCGCGAATTTGAACAGTTGAGTTATGCGGAAATTGCCGAGCTGCTGGGCTTGCCGGTGAACACGGTGCGGTCACGACTCTTCCGGGCGCGCATGGCTCTGCGTGACTTGCTGGCTACCCCTGCTCCCAAATCACCTGCTACAACGCTTACGGAATCCGAGGGACGCGCATGAACACCACCATTCACCCAGTGGCCCCCGAAGAAGTCATGGCCTTTCTCGACGGCGAACTGTCCGCTGTGGATATGCAAGTTGTCTCCAAGCACTTGGAACACTGCACTGAATGTGCTGCAATCGCCGAGCAGCTAGACAGCACGTCACACTCGCTGTCTCAATGGAGCGTCCAGACTCTTCCAATGAAACTGGAGGATTCGGTTACAGACCTAGCCGCCAAAATTCGTTCAGGCCTCAATATTGACAAGGCAAGCATTTTTATTCGCGCCAGTTTTTGGACTCGAAAGCAATGGACTATAGGACTTGGCGCGACAGCAGCAGCGTTACTGTTAGTGATCGCTATTGCCACCCCCAATCTGATGCGCTCGAGCATGGGCGCAAATGAATCCAGTGCCATTGGTCAACGCCGCGCCCAGCAAGTAGAAACGGAGAAGAGCATCAGGGAAATCGAAATCTCGCCCTACGATGGGAAACTCACAGCTGGCGTGAACAAGGCGGGCGGGGGAGGTGGGGACAGACTGATATCGCCTTCATCTTCTTTGCCCAAGGCGATCTCCGAGGTTGGCGGCGAAGCCCAACAGCCCGCGAAGCCACCCCAGACCCCTATGATCGCTCGGGCGGTGTCGCTGACGCTGGTGGTGATGGATTTCACGGCGTCTCGCGCCACGCTCGATGCGATTCTGGCGCGGCACCATTCGTATGCGGCAGAGTTGACGGCGAACACAACTGAGAACGCTCCCCGGTCGTTGCACGCAACGCTGCGCGTTCCTGCACCGGAGCTCGCCTCTGTGTCGAGCGAACTGAAATCGCTGGGACGCATGGAGAACGAGGCACAGTCGGGAGAAGAGGTCACACAGCAACACGCGGACCTTGTTGCGCGACTGAAGAACTCGCGCGAAACTGAACAGCGCCTGCAGGCCATTCTCCTGCAGCGCACAGGGAAGGTCCGCGATATTTTGGAAGTAGAGCAGGAAATTGCACGCGTGCGCGGCGAAATCGAGCAGATGGAAGCGGAACAGAAAACACTGGAACACCGGGTGGAGTTCGCGACCGTGAATTTAAGCCTCACCGAAGAGTACAAAGCGCAACTGAACCCACCGGCAGCTTCCGTCTACACGCGCGTGCACAACGCGCTCGTGGCCGGATATCGCAACGCGTCGGAGACGGTCCTTGGGATCGTGTTGTTCTTCGCGGAGTATGGCCCCACGCTGTTGCTCTGGCTGATGATCATTGTGTTGCCAATCCTTGCCCTATGGCGGCGATATCGCAAAACGCTCGCCACTGTCTAACCGTCCGACAGAGCTCAGAGCCGATCAACCGAAACAATCCCAGAGCACCACCCACCATGGATTCTCCGTTACAATGGCACGGAATTGTGAGGAGAGACATTCATGAACTATCGGCGATTTGGGCGGACGGATTGGAAGGTGAGCGAGATCGGATATGGGATGTGGGGGCTGGCGGGGTGGAGCGGGTCGGACGAGGCGGAGACACTGCGGTCGCTGCACCGCGCCGTGGAGTTGGGCTGCAATTTTTTTGATACGGCGTGGGCGTATGGAGATGGGAAGAGCGAGCAAATCCTGGCGAAAATCCTGCGCCAGCACAAAAATAGTTCCGCGGCTGGGGGACCGGACAAGCATTTGTACGTGGCGACCAAGATTCCCCCGAAGAACCGGCGCTGGCCAAGTACGCGCAATTTTATGCTGGACGATTGCTATCCGCCGGAGTACGTCGAGGAGTACATTGAGAAGAGCTTGAAGAATCTGGGAGTGGAAACAATCGATTTGATGCAGTTTCATACTTGGGAAGACCGTTGGCTGAACGATGAGCGGCTGCCACGGAGCATTGAGAATATGAAAAAGAGCGGGAAGGTGCGCGCGTTTGGACCGAGCATGAACCGCTGGGAGCCGTCGAACGGAATGCGAGCGGTTCTGGAGGAGCACGCCGACGCGGTGCAAGTGATTTATAACATTTTCGACCAGAATCCGGAGGATGCGCTGTTTCCCATTTGCCGCATGAAGGAGACGGCGGTGATCGCGCGCGTGCCTTTTGATGAAGGGACGTTGACAGGGGCGCTGACGCTCGATTCGAAATGGCCCGCGAGTGATTGGAGGAGCACGTATTTTGTTCCGGAGAACTTGAAGGCCAGCGTGGCGCATGCGGAAGCGCTCCGGCCGTTGGTTCCAGTTGGCAGTACAATGGCGGAGACGGCGCTGCGGTTCATCCTGAGCAATCCGGACGTGAGCACCACGATACCTGGGATGCGAAAGCTGAAGAACGTGGAGGCAAATTGCGCGGCGAGCGGGGCCGAACCACTTCCGGCCGAACTGCGCAAGAAGTTGCGCGAGCATCGCTGGGACCGCAATCCAACATCCTGGTCGCAATGAGAGAAGTTATAAGTAGTCGGTTTTCAGTTGTCAGTACAGAAGGAACAAAAATCTCGAGCAGCACACATGAGCCGATCGGTTAAGGTGCAAATTTTCGGGCAGACGCACGCGATCCAAGGCGAACTGGATGAGGCCTACGTGCAGAAGTTGGCGGCGTACGTGGACGAGAAGATGCGCGCGATATCGGACATGACGCCGACGGTGGACACGCAGAAAGTGGCAATCCTGGCGGCACTGGCGATTGCGGATGAGCTACACAGTTTGAGGAAGGATCGGGGCGAGCGCGAGGAACTGTTGAAAGAACAGGCGGAACGCTGCCTGACACTCGTGGAGAGGGCGCTGAAGCAGGCGGATTAGACTCAAAAGATTGCCCGCAAAAGGACGCCAGAGGCTGGCATGAAAGCCAGCGCTACATTGAAGAAGAATAGAACGAGTGGCGTCGATTGCCGTCTCAGCCCGATGCAAATTCAGACGTGCTAAATCAAATCATTTTCTAGCTTGCACGCAATGAGGCGCCCAGGACCCTTTCCAAAGCGGTGACGATACGGCTGGACAAATCGTTGATTTGAGCTTCCGTGAATGTGGATTCCCTGCTCTGGAACGTGACGCGCACGAGCAGCGAGTATTTTCCGGCTGGAACATTTTTGCCGCGGAAGAGGTCGGCGGCTTCGATGGAAAAGATCTCCGGGATGTGGAGCTCTTCGATGGTTTTGGTGACGTCCGCGAAGGTGACCCCGTCCGCGAGGAACAAAGAGAAGTCGCGCTCGACGCCGGGGAAGCGCGGCAGCGGCTGGTAGCGGCGATTATTTTTCACCCCGTAATACATGCAGTAGAGCGGGCCAAGAGCGATTTCCGCGAGAAAGACGTCCTGGCGGAATTTGAGCTTGTCGGCTACGCGTTTGACAAGTTGGCCCGCAACGCCGAGAGGCTGGTTCCCTTCCTTGCCTAGGTAGAGCGTGCCGCGCCTGGCGGCGTTCAGCCAATCGGGTCCGCTATTTTCCCAGCGCAGGCCTCCGGAGAGCACGCCGATGGCGTCGAGATCGCCCTTGAGATCGCCGAAATTGTAGTCGCGTGGAGAGTCGTAGAGACCTTGTGGGCGCGCAGCTCCAGTCGCACCGATGGTGAGGACACGAGTCTCGACGGACTTACCGTTAAGGAAGCGGTAGTGGTGACCAATTTCGAACAGACGCACGTTGCGCTGGCCGTGATTGAGATTCCACTCGATCGCGGAGGCCAGGGTGACCGCACCAGTGGACTTCAGAACGTTGGCTTCCTCGCTGAGGGGATTGGAAAGCTTTGCGGGAACCGCGTCGGCGGGGCGGAAAAGTTCGTTGCGCGCCTCGGAGACGTGGGGAATGGTGAGGATTTCATGGTAGCCGAGGCCGACCAGGCGCTCGCGCAAGCGGGTTTCCGCTTCCTGGTGGGGCAGGCGAGCAGCGGCAATACGAGCTGCGGGAAGACGCGGAGGAAATTTGTCCAGGCCGTAGACGCGAGCGACTTCCTCGACGAGATCGATTTCCCGCTCGACGTCGGCGCGCCACGACGGCTGCGTGCATTCCCATGCGGCGAGAAGAGAATTTTCCGAGCCACGAGTGTGGTCGACGCGAACAGGAGCAAATCCGAGGGCGGAGAGTATGGCCTCGAGATCCTTGTCAGGAACGTCAGCGCCCATGACGCGCAGAAATTCCGCACGAGTGAGCGTGATCTTTTTCGCCTTACGCTTGGTTGGGTAGACATCGACGACCCCAGAGAGCAATTCACCCCCGGCAAGCTGAAGAACCAATTCGGCGGCGCGGCGAGAGGCGAGTTCAGCCATTTCGGGATCGGCGCCACGGCCGAAACGCGTGCTGGCTTCGGTGTGGAGTTTCAGAAAACGCGCGGCACGGCGGACCGAGATGGGATCGAACCAGGCACACTCGATTAAAACGTTCTTGGTGGAGAAAGAGATTTCGGTCTCGCCGCCGCCCATAATGCCGCCAATGCCGACGGCGCGTGAGCCATCGCCGTCGCTGATCATGCAGATGTTGGGGTCGAGGACGCGATCAATGCCATCGAGGGTTTTGATCTTTTCGTTTGGCCTAGTGCGGCGGACGACGATGCTGTGGTTGCGGATGAGGTCGTAATCGAAGGCGTGGAGAGGATGGCCAAGTTCGAGCATCACAAAGTTGCTGACGTCCACGACATTGCTGATGCTGGCGGTGCCCGCGGCTTCCAGGCGGTTCTTCAGCCACGCAGGGGAAGGCTGAATTTTGACGCCGCGAATAACGCGCGCGGTGAACCGTCCGCAGAGTTCGGGCACTTCGATTTTGACGCTGAGGGCGTCGCTGGCCTTGGCGGAACTGCTTTCCGCGGGTTTGGGCGTGACCGTTTTGAGAGGAAGGCGATATATGGCGCCGACTTCGCGGGCGATGCCGAGCATGCCGAGGCAATCCGGACGATTCGAAGTTACTTCCGCGTCGATGACCGCGCCATGCGCTCCATTTTCGATGCCGGCAATGTTGGTGCCGGCAAGCGCGAGGCGCGAGGCGATCTCTTCCGGGGTCGCGGTGATATCGACGAACTCTTTCAGCCAGTTGTAAGAGACCTTCATCGCGAATGCCTCAGCGCTTTCAATTGTCCGAAGTAGATTTGCGTGGTGTAAGTCATGCGCACGCGGCCGTTCACCTGGTTGGAAGCAAAAAGTTTTTCCAGTGCCTCCATCATGGGCGGGTAGTTGACATGGCCCTCTTGCGGCGCATAGGAGCTGCTACGGAGGCGCCCGGACAGGCCTGCAAAATCGAATTCCTGGAAGTTGGGAAGCTCTCGGGACTGGAATGTGCTGTCGCCGAAAAATTTCTGCATGACAGGAGCCTCGGGATACGCCTCTTTCACTCTTGTGTAATCGGTGCCATAGCGAACGAGCAGATCTTCATATTCGCGGCCAAAGCGCGACTCGGAGATTCGGCGGTCATTCCAGGCGATGACGACGAACCCGCCGGTTTTGAGGATACGCAGAAATTCGCGGCGCGCCGCAACGGGATCGAACCAGTGAAAAGCCTGGCCAGCGGCGACGAAATCAACGGAGGAGGCGGCGAGGGTGGTTGCTTCCGCGGAACCATTGATGCTGGTGAAATTCGGATAGCCGCGCAGGAATTCCTCACCGCCTGCGCGCATCTCGGCATTGGGTTCGACGCCGTAGACGGGATTACCGTGATCGAGGAAAAGTTTGCCCAGCAGACCAGTGCCAGAGCCGATATCCGCAACGACGTGACTGCGAAGGAGGCCACATTCCTTGGCGAGCAGATCCCACAAGGCAGACGGGTAGCCTGGGCGGTAGCGGATGTAATCCGTGACGCGATTCGAGAAGCGCTGTTTGGCGTCGACAAAGGTCATTAAAAGTTATCAGTCATCAGTTTTCAGTTACCGGTAAGAACTACCACAATTTGCGAACGTCACCGTTCGCAACCCTCAGGGAAATTGTTTTAAGAAACGCACATCGTTCTGGAAAAAGACCTGAATGTCATCGATGCCGTACTTCAGCATAGCCAAGCGGTCGATGCCGATGCCGAAGGCGAAGCCGCTGACCTTTTTGGGGTCGTAATTGACGAAGCCGTAGACCGCGGGATCGACCATGCCTGCGCCGAAAAGCTCGATCCAGCCCGCGCCTTTGCACTTGCCACACGTGCCGCCATCCCTGGCCGTGCCCCTGCCCCCGCAGAAGATGCAGGAAGCGTCGAATTCGACGGAAGGTTCGGTGAACGGGAAATAGCTGGGGCGGAAACGCGTTTTGACGCCTTCGCCGAAGAACTGCTTCACGAAATAATCAATCGTGCCGGTGAAGTCGCAAAAGGTGATGTCGGAATCGACGGCCAGGCCCTCGATCTGGTGAAACATGAAGGAGTGCGTGGCGTCGGGATTGTCTCGGCGATAAACCTTGCCGGGAACAATGACGCGCACGGGAGGCTGGCGCTTCTCCATGGTGTGAATTTGCACGGGCGAAGTATGCGTGCGAAGAAGGAGGGGGCCAGTAATGCCTCTAGGCAATTCGAGATAGAAGGTGTCCATGTCGTCGCGGACGGGGTGGTATTCCGGAATATTCAAGGCTTCGAAATTGTAGTAGGGCGTTTCGATTTCCGGGCCTTCGACGACGGAGAAGCCAATGGAGAAGAAAATGTCCTCGATTTCCTGGAGGACTTGGCGGATGAGATGGTGGGAGCCGATGGGACGGATTACGCCGGGGAGAGAAAGATCGATGCGATCCTTTGCGCTGGCGGTGGTTTCGGCGCCGGCTTCAATGGCGACGAGAGCATTGGCAAGAACCGCTTCAACATGATCTTTGAAGTTGTTTAGAGATTCGCCTACAGCACGCTTTAGTTCAACGGGCGAAGGCTTTAACCAATTCTCCGTGATTTGAGTTACGACGCCTGATTTTCGGCCGAGCCAAACCTGACGCGTTATGTTCCAAGAAACAGAATCATGGTTCCGTTTCGCTTCGGAGTCGAAGCGCTCGCGGACCTGCTCGAACAATGCCCGGATTTCTTCAGGGGAATTGACACCGAGCTCAGTGAGCCTTTTTTCAGTCGGGTTATCAATGTTTGGCATTGGTTCGTCCCTAGTTTATACCGTGGGTGCGAAACTGCGAGGCTTCTCCGGAAGTCCGTACTGATGAGCGTCCTGACGGAAGAGGGATTTCTCGCTCCGCAGACTCCGCTCGGAATCACGGACTCTGACATAAAGGATCACTCTTGCCGCCGAGATGGGTCGCAGCATGCTGCGCCCCTACGGCAGAAAGTTCGCCGGCTGGAAGCCAGCGCTACAAAGTTACGCTTTTTTGGCGGCGGGCTTGGGGGCGAAGGCCTTGGCCTTTTCCGCTAGCTGAGCGAAACCGGGCATGTCCTTCACGGCCATGTCCGCGAGCACCTTGCGATCGACCCCGATGCCGGCTGCCTTCAAGCCGTGAATGAGTTGGCCGTAGGTTAAGCCGTTCTGGCGGGCGGCGGCCCCGACACGCTGAATCCACAAGCGGCGATACTGGCGCTTCTTCACGCGGCGATCGCGCTTGGCATAGCGATCCGCACGATTGGCTGCTTCCTGAGCGGATTGGTAGAGCTTGCTCTTGGTGAGGAAGAAGCCTTTGGTCCTCTTGAGATACTTCTTACGCCGAGCCCGGCGTTTTGTGCCGCGTTTTACGCGTGGCATGGGTTTTCTCCTTCTTATGTGGGAAACAAAACAGGTTGCGGAGAAACGCGGTGACGCGCTTCCAGCAACGGGTTTGTCTCCGGTGATTTTGTTTGTAGCAAGAACTTTCGCCCTTACTACAACTGCGCTGGCATGAAAGCCAGCGCTACATGGAGTGGGCTAGAGCCCGCATCCACGAGCCTCGTGAACGAGGCGAAACGGCCGGCAGGCACCCGTGAAGCGCTGCCTGGCACGTTTTGCGGAAGGATGCTCCGCAGTTCTTGCAAGAGTCGAGCGAACTCGGTTCTTACAAAAGTCAAATCCCCGGCACGTCTGAATATGTTGCCGAGAGCGGGTGCAGCCATTCGATGCTCAGGGTAAACAGTGCCGCACCCCTACAAAGACCTAGGCTCCGTACGGGAGCATCTGCCTGATCGCGGCAACGTCGCGCGGGCTCACCTTGGTGAGCTTCTTGAGCTTGCGCATGCGCTTGGCCGCCTTGGTACCGAGCAAGTGGCGTTTGCCGGAATGCATGCGCAGGATCTTGCCGGTGGAGGTGACATGGAAGCGCTTCCTGGCGCCGCGATGCGTTTTCAGCTTCTTTTTTGGCTTCAGTGAATTCCGTGGCATTGCTTTGAAATTCCTCTCCCTGCGAGCCAGCCGCAGCCAGCCCTCAAAATTTCCCCGTTAGTTACGCGTTCGGTTGTGCCGAACTTGACGGCCGCGCCGGAGCGCCCGCTCCCTTTTTCGGAGCCAGGAGCGCCACCAGAACGTTGCCTTCCATGCGGGGCATGGTTTCGATCTGGCAATACTCGCCAATTTCGCCGAGGAGCCGGGTCATCTTGGCGCGCCCCACTTCCTGGTGGGCCATTTCGCGGCCACGATGAAAAATCATGGCGCGGACTTTGTGGCCTTCCCCGAGGAACCGGATGATCTGATTCTTGCGAACCTGATAATCGTGCTCGGCGGTAGCGGGGCGAAACTTAACTTCCTTCAACTGCGAGCCGCGGCTGCTCTTGCGCTGCTCGTGGGCCTTTTTGTTCAACTGGTATTGGTATTTGCCGTAGTCTGTGATTTTACAAACCGGCGGGTCCGCCGTGGGTGAAATCTCCACGAGATCCAGTCCGCGTTCGCGCGCCAAGCGAAGCGCCTCAAACGGCTGCATAACGCCCAACTGCCCGCCTTCTTCATCAATCACTCGAACTTCCCGAGCGCGTATCCGCTCGTTGATCCGGGTACGGTCGGCCTGTCGGAAATTCCGCTCAGCGATAAATCCCCCTAAGAAAAAAAGGCACCCGGCGAGCCGGGTCACACCCCGTATTTACAGTTAACCCCAGCCGCTTCCGCAGCATGGGGCAGACCTCAAAGTATAGCATGCGAAGAGGATGGAGCAAGAGGCAGGTATCTGCGAAAAAGTTTATGGCAGGCGCTTGCTCCAGGCCTCGGAGAGGATGGCTCGAGAGAGCATGGGTCACCATTCTCAGTTAGCGTAACGCAAGAGCAACGGCTCCGTGACGCAAAAAATTACTGGATGGTGCGCGAAGAGATTTCCTGCTGCAGCGCAGCGACGAGGTCGGCTAGGGGGCGCGGGCCGAGATCACCCTTGGTGCGATGGCGGACGCTGACGGTGCCGGCTTCGGCTTCCTTTGGGCCGACGACGAGCATGTACGGAGTCTTCTGCATCTGGGCATCGCGGATCTTCGCAGGCAACTTTTCGTTGCGATCATCGAGATGCACGCGAATGCCGTGGTTCTTCAGCGTTTCGTGGATGTGCTTCGCGTAATCCTGCACCTTTTCGCTGACGGGGCAGATTTCGACTTGCGTGGGGGCAAGCCATAGGGGAAACGCTCCGGCGTAATGTTCGATCAGGATGCCGAAGAAGCGCTCGATGGAACCGAGCAGGGCGCGATGGACCATTAAGGGCTGGTGGCGCGCACCGTCCACGCCGACAAATTCCAGGCCGAAACGCGCGGGCAAGTTGAAATCGAATTGGACGGTAGTGAGCTGCCAGGGGCGGCCAATGGCGTCGATGAGCTTAATGTCGATCTTCGGGCCGTAGAACGCGCCTTCGCCCTCGATCCTTTTATAGGGAATATTCATGCGCGCCATCGTGCGGGCGAGAGCATCTGAGGCGTGGTGCCAGTCTTCGGCCTTCCCGGGGTAATTCTCGGGATGCTTGGGGTCCCAGTCGGAGAGTTCGACTTCAAACTTGTCGAAGCCGAAATTCTTCATCACGGCAAAGGCGAAATCGACACAGGCTTCCACTTCGGATTCGATTTGCTCCGGAGTGCAAAAGATGTGGGCATCGTCTTGCGTGAAGCCGCGCACGCGAAGGAGCCCGTGGAGAACGCCGCTGCGCTCGTAGCGATAGACAGTGCCGAGTTCCGCGAGGCGAACGGGGAGGTCGCGATAGCTACGCAGCTTGGATTTATAGATCAGGATGTGGCCCGGGCAGTTCATGGGCTTGAGCTGGTAATCGGCTTTTTCCACTTCCACCACGCCGAACATACTGTCCTTGTAGAAATTGGCGTGGCCGGAGGTCTTCCAAAGGTCGAAGCGCATGATGTGCGGCGTGAAGACCAGGTCGTAGCCGCGTTTGAGGAGTTCGTCGCGCAGCCAGTTTTCGACGAGCGTGCGGATTAAACCGCCCTTCGGGTGCCAGAAAATAAGGCCGGGGCCGGCTTCTTCCTGAATGCTGAAGAGATCCAATTCAGTGCCAAGCTTGCGATGGTCGCGGCGCTTAGCCTCTTCAAGACGATGAAGATATTCGTCGAGCTCCTTTTGCGTGAAGAAGGCGGCGGCGTAGATGCGTTGGAGTTGCGGATTCCCTTCCTGGCCTTTCCAGTAAGCGCCGGCAACGCTCATGACCTTGAAGGCTTGAATGCGTTTGGTGGAGGGAATATGCGGGCCACGGCAGAAATCGATGAATTTGCCGGTGGTGTAGAACGAGACCATGGGCTCATCGGCTTTTTCCTCGATGAGTTCGCATTTGAAGATCTGATTGGAATCTTGATACAGCTTCAGGGCATCCGGCTTGGGCAAAAGCTTGCGCTCGTTCTGGAGATCCTGAGCAGCGAGTTCGTGCATTTTCTTTTCGATTTTCTCGAGGTCTTCGGGCGTGAAGGGCTGATCGCGAAGGAACTCGTAGAAGAAGCCGTTTTCCACCGGCGGGCCGATGCCCAGCTTGACGTTGGGGTAAAGCTCCATCACCGCGGCGGCGAGAAGATGAGCGGCCGAGTGCCGGAAAACGTAGAGCGCGTCAGGATCTTTCTCGGTGAGGATTTGTAACTTGACGTCCTGTTCGAGGGGACGGCGGAGATCGTAGAGCAAGCTGCCATCTTCGGCCGGGTCAACGGAATTGGAGAAGATGCCGGTTTTCGCTTGCGCGCCATGGCCATTGGTTGCGCGCACTTTGGCCACAAGGGCGGCATCGGCCAGGCGAGGAGAGATGGACTTGGCAATTTCAACGGGGGTCGTCCCCTTGGGGAAGTCCTTCACGCTGCCATCGGGGAGAGTTACGTGAATCTGATCCATGGTCGAAGTCCTAACGTGCAGTCATCTGCTAGGTATTTATCTAGCTAGAGTATCGGCGGGTGGCGGGTGGGTCAAGCTCAGCAATGGTGTGGAGTTGTGGGTCATCTCGATTGAGCCTCAATAGGCATGTGTCAATTGCTCGCGAATTCGGCTAATCTGTTCGCACCGGACGTCATGGAAAAACCCAGCAAGCAAAAAGTCTGGCACGCCATCGCTTGTCTCGCATGTGCAGGGGTGCTTCTAATTCGCTTGGATGAATTCGGCGCTTCGGAGTTCAGTGGCGGTCGCCTCACTGGAAAACTGTTGTTAATGGCCCATTTTGCGTCCTTGCTATTTGCAATGGGCGTTCTTTATCCCACGAGTTGCAGCTATGCTTGCTTTAACGGCCACTGTGCTTTGCTTACCTTTCTATCTGTACATGTTGGTGCCCGGTGCTTACCGACTGATATTTAAACGCGAATACTCTGTTCTGCTCGAAGGACCGTGCGCTTGGAATAGCTGGGCGGTTGTTGGAATCCTCAGCCTCGTGATTGCCGCAATCCTAAGCCTTCGCAGTTTTCCTAGAGGACGAGTGCACCTGTAACCGGGAAAACGGGACTAACCGGAAAACGATCCATTACCAAGGAATTGTGGGTTGGCTTGCGATTCGCTCATTTTGCAGCCAAATTGATCGCTGTCGAATGCGCCGTGAAACGCCGAGTGAGCAACGCAGACTGCCCATCTAATGGCACAATAGCGGCGGGCCGGCTTTCAGCGCCACAGAGCAGAGCCACATGAACGACGACATCTCACAACCAATTCGCGAGAGCTACGATCGGCTGGCGGACGAGTACGCACGCCGAATCTTCAAAGAGCTTGAGCACAAGCCCCTTGACCGCGAACTGCTTAATCGACTCGCCGCTGATGTCACGGGCCGAGGCGAGGTGTGTGACATGGGCTGTGGACCAGGTCACGTGGCCCGCCACCTGCGCGACGCGGGCGCAACGGTTTTCGGTCTGGACCTGTCTCCGCAAATGCTGGAGCAGGCTCGACAATTGAACCCGGACATTTCCTTCCGAGAGGGAAACATGCTGGCCCTCGATCTTGAGGACGAATCGCTCGCCGGGATCAGCGCGTTCTACGCCATTGTCAACATCCCCAAAGAATCCCTGCCGCTAGTGTTTCGGGAAATGGCGAGAGTGCTGCGACCGGGCGGACTGCTTTTGCTGGCCTTTCACACCGGGAACGAAATGCTTCACGAGGATGAGTTGTGGGGCCTGCGAATATCCATGGATTTCTTCCTGTTCCAGCCTTTGGCAATCCAGCAGTATGTAGAAGCCGCGGGGCTTGTCATTGAAGAGATTATCGAGCGAGAGCCCTATTCCCCGGAAGTGGAGTACCAGAGCCGCAGGGCGTACATTTTTGCGCGGAAGCCGAGCGCCGTAGCACGACGGTAAATGCCATGGAGGCAGTGGCTGCGTTAGCTACATCGTAACCGGCGACTACGGATGCGCAAGCGGAACGCGCACCAGGACGACGTCATCCACGCGCACAATCAGCCTCGAGAACTTTGCTTTCCCCACATTCTCCATGGACTGGTAGCGCGGGTTGAGAGCTTCCACGTTCGCATGGAGAGGCGTCTTGGGATCTTTTGGCACATCAAAGCTCACGCGAACGTCAGGCTGCCCGTCGCCATCCAAGTCCACGGCGTCGGATACATGCGCCGGCAACGCGCTCACGGGCTTCCAATCAAGCTGCACAAAGGGCTTCTCCGTCTGCAGCATGTGAGGATACACGGGCCGGTGAATGTCGATGGAATAGGCGGCGGTATGAACCGTGCGCACCCTGGGTCCACCAGAGTACATCTCGTCCACCTGCAGGCCCAAGGAGGCAAATCCTTTGGTGAACAGTCCCATTAGAACAAAAGGCACCAGCAGCGCGGCGAACACGGTGAGGGCCGCGACAGTGTAACCCAGTTTTGCACGTAAACTCACTCGCTCCTCCTAAATGAAAACGTGCAGTATGGTCGCGAGGCCTTGAGCGATGATGCTGCCGCCAAACATAATGGCCACCGCCCAAGCCGCGTACAGGAACATCAGTCGCGCACGTTCCGGCTTGTGGGCGACTTCGGTTCCCTTGATATGCCATACGACGGCGTCTTTCGGACACACATCCACGCACGCGCCGCATTTCATGCAGGACATCAACGCTTCGCCTTTTGCAATGGATTCGTCGGTCAGGGACATTGTCGGGCAAGCGGTCTTGCAGAGGACGCAAGGCGAGCAGCGCGCCCGGTCGATCCTCACATCGAAGACGCTGGTCTTGTTGAAGATGGATTGGAACGCGCCAAATGGGCAAAAGAACGCGCACTGTGTTCTCTTCTTTGTGAGCAACGGTAGCGCGATTACCAGCCCCGCAAACAGCAGCACAAAAATTCCATTTTGCACCATGCCCACGGTGCTGCGGGCAGCAACGTATTCGGACACTGCCTTGAAGGGGCAGAGCCACAGGCAGTACGCCGGTTCAAACAGCGCCAACGACAGCAGAACCATTGCCAGCAGCACGGCCCAAGGACCGTAGCGCCAGCGCGGGTCAATCTTCCGCAGCTTTGCGCGCGCGGGGACGGATGCCATGCCTTCTTCAATTCCCCCGAAGAAGCATGCATAACTGCACCAGCCCTTGCCAACTACCAGCGTGATGGCCAGCCACAGGCCCGCCATGGCGGCCATTCCCGCGCCAGACATGCCTCCACCAGGCAAGAGCGAACCGGGGAACACCAGCGTTTTCGTGAGCGCCGCCGGCAAGATGAGCAGTGGAATCGGCAGATAGCAAAATGGCGTTCGGCCGGCGATCATCTCCTCGATGGGTATACCCATGGTGCCGCGCATCGCGATGACCGTGTGGATGAAGCCCACCGGAAAGAGGATTCCGAGGGCCACGAAGAAGCAGCGTCGCCAGCGATAGGTGTTTCGCGTCCGCATCATCATGAAAAACAGCACAATCATGAAGACGGTGGTGACGACACCGGCAATCTGCACCGAGCGATTCGGTTGCCGGAAGGAACTGGTGAACATGAGCAGCGACCAGAGCGCGATGGGTAAGGTCAGCAGAAGGGATCTGCCAATGTTTCGTGGCGTTACCTGTTGGGAGTGCAGAGCTTGAGCCTTAGTAGCCATAGATCTTTCTTCCAAGCAGCATGGCCAATCCAAGGTAAGCGTAATAGGCGGCAATGAGGACCATGGCCATGCGTGCGACGGTGGTCACCGCTTCGTTGCGCGCCACACAGCCGAGCCCCACAAATGGCACAAACCAGATGGAAGTTCCGACAAAAAACACCGCGAAGAAGAGAAGAGCGACAACCACGCTATGCAGCTCAGCCGCCCTTATCCCGGCGGCCACAAACGGGGGGCAGAGACTCAGGCCAGTCAGGAAGCCTAGCAATGCCGCGCCGGGGAGTGCGTGCTTTTTGGTTACGCCAATGCTCACCAGTTCTGAACTCGCGCACGACTGTGCGCAAGTGTGCCCGGCCGCGTAGGCGTACCAAAGAAGCACGCCAGCGAGCAACACGTGAATCGCGCCAATGATGAATATGCGCTGCGCGGGCGGAAGCGAGACCAGGGCGCCAAGTTCCCAGGCCACGGCGGCAAACAGCAGGTAACCCAGAAAGCGCGCTCCCAGAAAGGCAGAGAGATAGCGGGTATTGAGCTTCCAGCCAGCCCGTCCCGCGAGCAAGGAAGGAACCAGCACGGGTCCACAGGACGCCATGCAGGCAGGTCCGGACGCCAGACCGAGGGCTAACGCCTCGCCTAAGAGGAAAGACCCAGGCATGGCCACAAACCTAGCATCGGCCAGTGGTCCCGTCAGTGACCTACGGGCATCCCATGGTTCAGGTGCACAGCGGTTCCAGACACGGCCTTACTTCTGGTTGGTTTTCTCAGTGCCCTCCTCTTTGGCCAATAAACGCTGCGCCTGCTGGTCTCTCTTGTTGGCTTCTTGTGAAGTTTGGCACCGGGTCTCCAAGAGTTCCTGCAGCGCAGACGTGGCCGCACTGCTGATTTGAACGGTGTCCACCCCGGTGGAAGTTGGTTGCGGCCGAGACGATTTTTGGCTGGAGGCGGCGGAGTTTGCAGCCGACTGGACTTGAACGGAAGTAGAGGTTGTCTGCTCGGGAGGGGTTACACCCGTAATAGGAGTCACCATGTTAGAGGTCCTTATTGCCTCTTCGACTCCATCGGCAGGAAGGAGGAAAACTTTAGGGCTTTTTCGCTCCCGTCTGGATGATCCCGCGGTCCCCAGCGGACCGCCTGCAATCCCGAAACGGCACGGCCCTGAGTGGTACCGAGGAATAACCGGAAAGCGCGCAAAAGAAGGGGAAACTGGCGTTCCCGTGTTGCGAAACCTACAACGGTTCGGACTCCCCTTCCCCTAGCTTTCTCGCCCCCTGGTGCTATACTCCGGCCAGAGACACCTACCTGCCTCCGCAGAGCAGGTACCGGCGACCGGTTCCAAACGGGAGGTTGCTATGGATACCATTGAATCTGTGTTTGCGGGACCAATGCTATATCTCGTGATCGTCTGGGGCCTCGTTACCGCCATTTTTCTGGTTCTAATTGCGTGGCGCAGCGTGCTCTCCAGTCATGAAGACGATCAGATCTTTATCGACGCCGCCGAAGAACACATGGCCAAGGAGCAGCGGGAATTGATCACCAAGATCAACAAATTTTCCCGGCCCATCATCACAAGCGGCATCGCTTCCGGCGTGTTGCTGCTGGTCATCGCAGGGATGTTCGTCTACCACGGCCTGAAAAACTTCTAAACTGGGCTGCGGACGGACAGCTCAACTCTTGACTCGTTAGGGGTTCGCCGGCGCGGGGACTGCGGGCTGCGGCGCGGGACCGGCTGGTTGAGAGGCCTGCACCAGCGAAGTGTGGTTGTGGACGATGATCCATTTGTCGGCGCGCTTTTCCAGGATCAGGGTCGTTTGACCGTAAGCGGCGCTCGGCGATCCGTCCACCAGAGCGCTGAATTCCCATTGATAGCAAGCCCAGGCGACCATCGCTGAAGGCGCGACGCGGATCAAGGTGTTGCTGCGCTCCAGACGAACTTGTTGCATGCGCGCGCGTTGCACCTGGTAGGCCGCAAGGTAGTTTGTCCAGCCAATGGCTGGCGGTGTCCATGTTCCGGCCACCACGGAAACATCATCGGCCACATTCTTGTGGAACTTTTCGATATCCCCGACCTGCCACGCGCCCAGCATCTCCGAAATGGCGTTATCAATCCTCTGCTCGTCAGGGATCGAGTCGGTCACGCTGGCAGGAGGAGTGGGCTGGGACTGGTCCTTCTTCTTTTTCTTTTGCGCCGTTGCGGTGCCGCTCGTTGCCAGGCTCAGGGCCAGGATAAGAATCAAACCCACAGTTCGCTCCACCCATCGCTTGCTTTTCGCTGCGTTTTGCTTGCTGTTCATGCTTGATGTGCTCCTGCCAAATTTTTCACGCCCGGACTCACCCTCGGAGATGGCGAGGGCAAACGCTTGTGCCGTGTGGCGCAGGTTTGAGGATAGCGCAGTGCGGCCTCTTGCGCGGGGCACTGTGCGTTATTCATACACTGCAGCACGCTGTCATCTCTGAAAGCGCGTGTTGTTTGCGCCCTGAAGGAGTCTCGTTAGTTCGTTTTGGAGGCGCTCAGCAAGTTTACGAACAGACGGTGCGCGCCCGGCACGCCCTCGGGCAACTCGCGGAAAAACGCCAGCCCGGTGTAGATGTACGTCCCTTTGCCGTACTTAGCGTACACGAGCCCGCCATTCAAGTCCTTTTCGCCGGGGTCGTTCATGGCCAGCAGGGCGTTGTAGCGTGAATCGAAGTCGCTCCAGAAATACAGGCCGCGCTCCTGCACCCAGTTTTGGAATTCGGCCGCTGTAATTTTGTTGGGCCGATTCAGCAGGGGATCATCGGGCTTCAGGAATTTCACCGGTGAATTTTCGTCCGTGATGCGCGGTGTGGGGCTGCCGATCTTCGAGGGATAGGGCGCGGGCTGCAACCGGTCCCAGATGTAATCGCGGTTATACTGCACCACCAGCGTTCCACCGTTTGAAACGTAGTTAAGCAAGCGCTTGTTGGCTTCGGCAAGTTCCGGGCGCAGTTCGTAGGCGCGCACGCCGACGACGATGGCGTCGTACCTCGAAAGATCGCCAAACGTGAGCGCCGCCGTATCCAGCATTTCCACGCTGATTCCCAGGCGCTTCAACGCGTCGGGAATCGGCTCGCCTTCGGCGGAGATATATCCAACCCTCAGGTTTGCCGGAACGTTGATGTCGAACACCTGCACCAGGCACTGCGCCGGTTCGCTCCACAAAATCGTCGGCATAGAAGGCAGTGGCTCGAGTGTCGTAGAGAATTTTTCCTCGCCGCGTTTTGCGTACGCCGTAATAGCAAAATTCCCCGCATCCAGCCTGGCTGGCGGCGTTACAGCTAGCCTGACGTATTGATCGCCGATGCCCGCAAACTCCACCTCCACCGGCGCGCTGGCCTTGAAGCCGTCCGGCACATCCAGCCCCACGGAAACTTTTGCCGGCTTCGTGGAATAGGAATGCACGCGCAAGAACACATCAAAGGGCTTGTGCTCCGCAGCCAGGACTTCGATCGCTTGCTTGGGTTCGACGGCCAAGGTGTAGGCCGGAACGATCCGCACGGGTACGCGGCTGACACTGGTGGAGGTAGTGGCGGTATTGGTGACGGGCACGATGCGTTTATAGGTGTAGCCCGCGATGCCGATTTGCTGGTCAACGGCGACGCCAGGAGGGGTGTCGGCCTCCAGTTGCGGAACAGGTGGGCGACGGAGCAAAGAGCTGCTAGAAGTCTTTTCCTGCTCACGCAGGACGACGCTCCACTTCACCCCAGATTTGTCCGCCTCCTTTTTTGCCGCTTCGATGGGGTAAGCACTGACAACGTCTGATTTATCCAACTGACATTCAATTTGTTGACGGCACCGGGCATGGAGGGTGACAGCGAATTCGTCATAGAGAGGAATGTCCGCGCGGTCGGCATCCGTCGTCAATTCGACACCGGCGGCCAAGGAAAGAGCGCGGTTCACTTTTTCCCGTTCACGGCCGAGAAAATCGAGCCGCTCGGCGAGTGGCGGCGGAACCGGGAATGGAATCGAAAGCAAGAAAGTTTTGTCAAGGCTCTTTTCGGCGGAGACCAAAGCGGCGACGGCCGCCGGCCAGTTCTGGAGGAGAGCGGTGTGCCGGGCCGTTTCCAGGGCCTTGTCAACCGCCTGCAGATCTTGATCGCAGCCGCCACAAGGCCCATTCTTTGCAGCGGTGGCAAGGCTGACCGCAAGGGAAGCCGGATCGAACTGTTTGCCATTTTCCAGCACCAGGCCGATGGGGCGGCGGATGAAGGCAGAATTCAAAAACCCGGCGATTCCCTGCGTTCGATGATTTGCGAACGCGTCAATTCCGATTTCGCGCCACGTCTTGCCCCAAAGGGGTGACGCCTCGTCCAAAGGAAGCACATAACCAGAGGGTTTGTCTGAACCGCGTTCGATATCCAGTATGGTGATGGGCGGGATTGCGTAACTCCACGCAGATTCCGCGACACAATCCGGGCAGGCAGAAGATAACTTGTAGGAGGAGTCCTCGGCAAGTTGGACTGCTTTGGGGGTGAGCAGGCCGGAAGCTTGGTGATGGCCGTGGCCCCCATGGACGCCGCCCCAGCCGTTGATGACGATGTTCGGACGAAAGGCGCGGATGACACGGACCATGTCTTCGAGCACCTGATCGCCCCAGATTTTTTCCGTTTCTTCGGGAGTTTTGGAATAGCCAAAATCGCGAGCACGGGTGAAATAGAGTTTCACGCCATAGCCTCGCGTGGCAGCCAATAGTTCCTGCGTGCGGATCAAGCCGAGCTGCGGCGCCTGCTCCGGCCCGAGCGCATTCTGCCCACCTTCGCCGCGCGTAAGGGTAAGAAGAGCAACATCAGCGTGCAGACCGCGCGCGAGATAGGTCAGTACCGCGGCGCTTTCATCGTCGGGATGAGCGGTAATGTAGAGGATGCGCGTTGTGACGCGAGCGCTGTCGATCGCCTCAATGGTTTCGGGGAGGCCCGGACCGGTGCCCGGCGCGGCGGGAAATTGTGCCACCGTGCGAAAAGCGCCCGCGCAGACAAAAATCGAAAACAGGAACCAGAACCGCAGAAATCTCAACCTTCCTCCCAACCGACCTGGCCAACTGGCAATGCCACGCGCGTGACAAGTCACGAGTCACGAATCACGTGCTTCCGCAAAAGGCCATTGTCGCATTTCCCTTGTCCAAACCAGAAATGCAATGACGCCGAGAGCAATTTCCAGCAGTCCCCATTTTCGCACCGGCCCGGTGTGCCAAAAGAGCCAGGCCCAAGCAAGCATGGTCAACACCGCGGGCGCCGGGTACAGCCACATCTTGAAAGGCAGCCTCTGGCTGCCCCAGCGCTTGCGCAGCAGCATCACGCCAACGGCCTGGCCGATAAACTGCACCAGCAGGCGCATCGCCAGAATAGCGGCAATCGCAGTCCTCAATTTTAGCGTCAGGCTGAAAGTGAAAGCCAATCCGCCCAGGAACAGGAGGGAGACGTGAGGAAAATGTTTGGTGGGGTGCACGCGAGCAAACACCCGAAGAAAGTTGCCGTCGAGCGCCGCCGAATACGGCACGCGCGAATAGCCCAACAACACCGAGAACACGCTGGCCATGGCGATCCACAAAACCATCCCGGTGACCACCCGCGCCGCGGCGTGCCCGTACAACCTCTCCACGAACAGACTGGCCAGGAATGGAGTATTCTGTGCCTCGCGCCATGGCACCACTCCCAGAATACTGGTCTGCATGGCCAGGTACAGAATCGCAATTCCGAGGATCGACAGAAAAATTCCCCGCGGAATGTTCTTTTCCGGGTCGCGAATCTCACCGCCTAAATGGCAGATGTTGTAATAGCCCCAATAACTGTAAATTGTGCTCACCATCGCAGCGCCCAGCCCGGCAAACCACACCGACGAAAGTTGAAACGCACCGGGAGGAAAATCAAAGGCTATTTTCGGGTCGAAGTGCCGCACGCCTCCCCAAATGAGCCAGAGCATGGTGCCGACTACACCGGTCCACAGCAGCACGGAAATTTTCCCAATGGCCGTGATGCGCCGGTAGAGCAGAAACACCAGCAGGATTACTAGTCCGCCGGAGAGCGCTCGCGCTTGCCACCAGTTGAACGGGTAGATGTATTTGGCATATTCGGAAAAGCCAATGGCCGCTGAAGCCACCGAGAGCGGAGCTTGGATCAGCGTCTGCCACACGAACAGAAACGACATAAGCCGGCCCCACTTCCCAGGTCCGTACGCTTCGCGCAAAAATACGTAGGTTCCGCCGGCCTTGGGCATTGCCGCGCCGAGCTCCGACCAGACGAATCCGTCAAGCGTGGCGAGCAACGCCCCTGCCAGCCACGCAATCAGCGCCTGCGGCCCTCCCATGGCCTTGATCACCAGGGAGCTCACCACGAACGGCCCGATGCCCACAATCTCGATCATGTTCAGCGCGACCGCCTCTTTCAATCCAAGCCCGCGCTCCAATTGGGGTTGCGGTTCGGCGGAGTTCTCGCGTTGAGTGGGAATTCCCATGCGCTGCGAGAATAACAAAGGACGCACCGCGCTGCTAACTGGGCCTCGCTGGCATAATACCCTTAAGGAAACAAGGTCCATTGATGGCGGCCTTCATCGGAGCGAGAGTATGTGAGTAGTGCGGGTGCGCTCAGCTCTTCCCTCTTCGCGCGCCTGAATTCACCCTTCCGAAGAAAATTTACTCCCAAGAGCAGCGGCCCTCTCCCGCCCGCCAGTAATTTACTGAGGATTACCTTGAAGCAACACGACGGATCACAAGGCAACGTGAGAGAGACTGAGCCAG
>JBAVHY010000132.1:0-1934 GCA_049686315.1 Candidatus Acidiferrum sp.
ACTCCGGGCTCCCCAATGGGAACCGTAGCGTATATGTCCCCCGAACAGGTGCGTGGTGAGAAGCTGGACGCAAGAAGTGACCTATTTTCCTTCGGTGTTGTTCTTTACGAGATGGCCACTGGGCATATGGCGTTTTCGGGGAGCACTTCAGGAGTCATTTTTGATGCTATTCTGAATCGCTCTCCAGTTTCTCCGATCCGTCTGCAACCCGAACTCCCTGCCCGGCTCGAAGAGATTCTCAATAAAGCTCTAGAAAAGAATCGAGATGTCCGCTATCAGCATGCTTCAGAAATCCGCGCAGACCTCCAGCGGCTGAAACGCGACAGAGATTCAGGGAAATTGGCTACGCCAACTCAGGCCCACGAGTCAGCCGCAGCTAATCACCGGAAAGAGACAAATCGGCGCAAAGCACTGTTCTTGACTCGCTTCACATTAGCGGTGTTGGGGCTCGTGACCTTCGGCTATGCGATTCATTCATATTATCGCGCTAAGAGTGGGGAAGCGCCCTTTACGAACTTCACGATTGCAAAATTAACCGATGCGGGGAATTTGACGGCCGCAGCGATATCGCCCGACGGCAAATATGTCGTCAATGTGGTAGAGAACAACGGAATGCAGAGCCTTTGGCTCCGAAACGTGGCGACAAACAGCGACGCACAAATAGTTGCACCCGCCCAAACTCAGTACGGCCCGTTGCAGTTCTCTCCGGACGGAGATTACATCTATTTCATGCGCGGAAATAGGATGGGGGGCGACCTTTACATCGCGCCCGTGTTGGGAGGCAATCCTCGTCTCGTAGTAAAAGACATCTCCAGCGGAATTTCTTTTTCACCCGATGGACATCGCATGTCTTTCTTCACATCTCCTGTTCGAGATCAGTCCAACGGGTTTCGCAATAGGTTGCTGACTTCTAATTTGGAAGGTGGAGACGAAAAGGAATTGCTAAAGGTCGATGTGGGTAGTCAATCCACTCCCGCTTGGTCACCTGATGGCAAAGCGATTGTGATTAGATGTCGAGACATCAAGACCACCACCAGCAGCCTTATCGCGGTAGAGGCTACAAGCGGCAAACAGCAGACCATCATTTCCTCTCCGGAAATGCGTTTTGAGGAACCAATCTGGTTGCCGGATGGGCGAAGCTTGGTTGTTCTCAATTCAGACAGAAAGGCAAGGTCGGAACAATGGCAGATCGGGCTTGTTTCATATCCAGCAGGAAATTTTGGGCCAATCACTCACGACACCAATAGCTATTCAAGAATCAGCGTCTCACGAGATGGCAAAACGCTAACTGCGGTTCAAAAGGAGCAAAGCTTTAAGCTTTATTTGATGCCATCACGAGAGAAAACCGTAGAGCACGCGAATGCGATTACGCCCCGAGGGGTCGCCTATTCCTTTGCGTGGATGGATGAGCAAAATCTATTATTAGGAGAATCGGGAAGGTTTTTTCGGATGAGCACCCATGGGGAGACGAAAACTCTCCTGTTCGATGGATCACGGTACGACAGCGCTGATGGGCAATCATGTCAAGGTGGGCGGTATATCGTGTTTAGTGGTATCGACACAAAATCGTCAAGTGGTGATACCACCTTGTGGCGTGTGGACACGAGCAACAACGAGGTAATGAGACTTACTGAAGGCCCGTTTGACGCTTCCCCCGTTTGTTCGCCCGATGGGAAGTGGATTTATTTTGTTCGCACAAATGGAAGTACTGTTCGGCCACTTCCGGTTCAAAAAGTCTCGATAGATGGTGGTATTTCTGAGACTGTCGGCGGCCCTATGGATATCCTTCCCTCGCTAGTAATTTCTCGCGATGGTAGATTGCTCGGGTTCTGCACTTTTAAGCAAGCGTTGGGCGTTCTTAATGCCGATAACGGAAGGGTGGCCAAAGAATTTTCATTGGACCCCCATAACGGAGCCTCCTCTTGGGAATTGTC
>JBAVHY010000133.1:0-32381 GCA_049686315.1 Candidatus Acidiferrum sp.
TAATAAGGGGATCCCTTATTATGGGTACATGAATATCACACTTTCCTTGGACGAAAAAATTGTGAAGGAAGTACGCAAGATTGCGGTCGAGCGGGATACAACGCTGACCGGATTGGTGCGTGAGTACCTGGAGAAGTTGGTGGCAGAGAGCGCGACGAGGGGGCGCAGGCGGCGTGAACTCGAAGCCTTGGAGCGCTCATTCGAGAAATATCACTTCAATATTGGCAAGCGAACGTGGAAGCGAGAAGAGCTTTATGAACGCCGCTGAATTTCTAGACAGCAACATTCTACTTTATGCGTACGATCCAAAGGATGAGCGGAAGCAGAAGATCGCGCGAGGATTCTTGAAAAGGGCAGTGAGAGGGGAATGCGCAATTTCCGTCCAAGGGCTGGCAGAAGTGGCGGCGACGCTTCTGCACAAGATGGCCCCCGTGACGCCACCCGAAGCAGTAGCAGAAATTTTGGACCTGTTAAGCCCCGTTCCGACGTTTAGCCCCGATGCCGAGACCGTTCGGCGCGCTGTGGAGGCGCGCGCCCAGTACGGTGTTCATTTTTATGACGGCTTGATATTGGCGGCAGCGGAGCGAGCGGGTTGCACGAGGGTGTGGTCGGAGGATTTGAACGCAGGTCAGGAATATTTCGGGATGAAGGTCGAGAATCCCTTCGCGTAGCTCAATGAGAATAAAGAAAAGGCAGATTCCTCGCTCCGCTCGGAATGACAAGGGGCGTGGCCGGCGGAGCGCTAAAACAAGCGGGGCTGGCGCTTGGGAAGTTCGCGGCCGAAATATTGGTAGGCGCGCGCAGTGGCGACGCGTCCGCGCGGGGTGCGATCGAGCATGCCGATTTGCATAAGGTAGGGCTCGTACATTTCCTCGATGGCGTCTTCTTCTTCACTCAGTGCGGCGGCAAGGGTGCCGAGGCCGACAGGTCCACCGGCATATTTGTCGAGCAGAGCGATCATGAAATTGCGATCGACTTCGTCGAGGCCGTGTTCATCCACGCCTAGCATTTGAAGAGCGTCGCGAGCCACCTCGCGGGTGATGCGGCCTCCAGCGCGAACTTCGGCGAAATCGCGTGCACGCCGGAGGAGGCGGTTGGCGATGCGCGGCGTACCGCGGCAGCGGCCGGAGATTTCTTCAGCGCCGGCGTCGTCCATCTGGATGTTCAGGATTTTGGCGGAGCGGTGGAGGATGATGAGCAGGTCCTCGGGCTCATAGAAATCGAGTCGGTGGACAATGCCGAAGCGGGAACGAAGGGGAGCGGTGATGAGTCCCGCGCGGGTAGTGGCACCGATAAGGGTGAAGTGGTTCAGGTGGAACGGATGGATGCGCGCGCCGGGACCCTGGCCAATGACAAGATCGACGCGAAAATCCTCCATGGCGGGATAGAGAACTTCTTCGACTGCGGGCTGGAGGCGGTGAATCTCATCGAGAAAAAAAACTTCCTTGCGTTCGAGGGAAGTAAGAATTGCGGTAAGGTCGCCTTTGCGTTCAAGGAGCGGGCCGGCGCTGGTTTTGATGGGGACCTTGAGCTCGTTGGCGATGATTTGCGCGAGAGTGGTTTTACCGAGGCCCGGCGGGCCATAAAGGAGGACATGATCGAGAGCTTCACCCCGGTTGCGAGCCGCTTCGAGCGCAATCGAGATGTTTTCCTTGACACGCTTCTGGCCAATGTATTCGGAGAGTGTTTTGGGACGAACACTGGCGTCCAGGCGAGCATCGTCGTCGAGCGCGGCGCCGGATACAATGCGGGAGGCGCGGTCGGGATTTGCTTGAGCTTTTTTGGGGCTGAAATTATTCATGTCGGATATTCATGTCGGATCAAGGATAGCAGTAATCGGATATCGGATAGCAGATATCAGAAACCCGGAAGGAGCCCCGAATTTATGAGACCCTGCGTCAGCGAAATGCGCCCGCCGCCCTCAGAGTTCAGGGCAAGGAGAAGGTGGCCGCTGCCGCAGATCGCGCTTCATCTGTTCTGCGATGCGCTCAAAGTCGCCAGGGCCTCACGCAGTAATTTTTCGAAATTCGAGGCGCCGGCTTCACGCTTGGCCTCGGCGACGGCGGAATCAGCGGCGCGTTCATCATAGCCGAGGTTAATGAGGGCGGATTTGACGTCAGCCTCGACGCCGGCGGGAGACGCGGGGGTGGGCTTTTCGGCTTCAACGGCCACGGCTTCTAGTTTGTCCTTGAGTTCCACGACCATGCGTTCGGCAGTTTTGCGGCCTACACCCGGAATTTTCGTGAGGCGGGCGAGATCCCCGGTGCGGATGGCGGGGACGAGTTCCTCGACGTTCATGCCGGAGAGAATTTTCAGCGCGAGGGACGGGCCAACGCCGGATGCGCCGAGAAGAAGCTCGAAGAGGTGTTTTTCGCGCTGGGAGAGAAAGCCATAGAGAGCGAGAGAGTCTTCACGCACGTGGGTGTGGATGAGTAAGGTGACTTCAGCGTGGAGTTCGCCAAGGCCCGCGAAAGTGGATAAAGGAACGGCAACCAGATACCCGACACCGCCAACATCGAGAATGACTTGATTGGGGCGCTTTTCGAGGAGGCGGCCGCGGAGGAGTCCGATCATCGAATGCCAGTATTGCCGCCTTAGGTCCGCGTGTCAACGCGACAAGAATATGACTAGATGTGGGCAACACGTGGGACGTTAGAGGTTCAGAAGGGGTAGGAGGGCGCCAGAATTTGCAATGTAACGGCGCGGCGCCTGACCGAGAGCCCAGAGCAGTAGCGGAGGCTGCTCAACGCGAGTAGCGTCCCATGCATTCGGCGTGGGCCAGGATGTGGCCCTGCATTGCGCTCTCAACCTCTTTTTTTGTTGCGCCGGGCTTGAGGTTCAGCTTGGCATCGAGGGCGTAAAGCTTGAAGTAATAGCGATGAGGCTTGCCCGGAGGAGGGCAGGGCCCTCCATAACCAATTTTCCCAAAGTCATTGCGGCCCTGACGAGAACCGTCGGCGGCTTGCTGGTTTTTCGGGAAACTCTGCGGAAGTGTACGAAGGTTCGCGGGAATGTCGAAGACCACCCAGTGCACCCAGGTTCCCATCGGGGCATCAGGATCGTCGGCGATTAAAGCAAGACTCTGAGTGGCAGGCGGTGGGGCACTCCATTCGAGTGCAGGCGAAATGTCCGCACCTTCGCAGGAGAATTGCCTCGGGATGGTTCCACCGGCGGGGAAATCGGGACTCTTCAGTTCCAGCGACATGGCAGTACCTCCTGTTTGACGCGCGGGGCATCCGGCGGCGCCTGCAAGACAGCCCAGCACCATGAATAATCCAAGGGCGAGGATGCGTTGTCTGAGAATGCTCATTCTGGTCCTTTAGGGGACTTTGGTGGACGACTCGCGTGTGCCCCGAACAATGCCGATCCGTCGAATGGATGTGCTCGGCAACTAGGGTGAAGGCATCCACAAACGCCAAGGCTGAGTGCTCCAGGAGATTAGCACAAGGAATAGGATTTGCGCCGGGATGCGCAGCCAAAGAGCGGTTACAGGCCTACCCCCGAGTTTGAGGCCTTCACGCGCGGCTTTGATATTTGCGGGCAGTACCGACAGGAGAAAGAGGAGAAGGCACAATCCGGCGAGGGAGCGCGTTTGCGGAACGAGAATGCCGACGGCTCCGAGAATCTCGCAAACTCCGGTGAAATAAACCAAGAGCATAGGACTGGAGAACGCGGCGGGCATCATGCGGGCGAGGTCGTGACGCATTTTATTGAAGTGGGCGGTGCTGGTGAACAGGAACATGACGGCCAGGGCGAAGCGAGTAGAGGATGTCCAACCGTCGAAGAGGGGAATGCCAAGGGCACCGAGTCCGCGGAATAAAGGAAGCGAAATTAGCAAGACGAGAAGGACTAGCATCGGAGAAAAAGCGCTGGCGTCAGAAGACGGCCACCACAAAATCAAAGAAGAAATCAGCGGCGAGCGCGGTCCTTGCGAACAGCCTCGTCAACAAGAGCATCGAGCTCGGAACGAGAGAGAGTGATTTCGGCTGTGGGACTTTCACGGCCGTCGCAGGTTTCGGGAATTTCCGCCCCACCGCCGGGGGGAGGGGTAACGTGATACCGCACGCGAGCCGCCATAAGCTTTGCGACTTCACGGGCGGACAGAAGTTGCGGTTCGCCAGCGAGTCGCGCCGCGAGCATGATTTTTGCGAAATGTTCCACGATTTCCATGCGGTAAAAAGCAGTGAGGAGATCCGGGCCGCAAGTCACGGCACCATGATTTGCGAGCAGAAGCGCGTCGTAGTGCGGAACGTAGGGCTCAAGGACAGTGCTGAGATCGGGGGTGCCGGGCGTGGCATAGCGAACGAGAGGAACTTTGCCAAGGCACACAACAACTTCAGGAAGGAGCGCCTGATCGAGACCCTGGCCGGCAGCGGCGAACCCCGTGGCGGTGGGAGGATGTGAGTGGCACACGGCGTGGACATCGGGACGCATTTGATAAAAGAGGAGATGCATGCCCGCTTCCGAGGAAATCTTGCGATCCCCGCGAAGGTGACGGCCCTCCATGTCCATGATGACGAGATCGTCTGGAGTCATGGTGCCCTTGTTGAGGCAAGTTGGAGTCGTGAGGATGCGATCGGCATCGAGGCGGATGGAGAGATTCCCTTCCCCGGCAACGATGTGGCCGCGCTCATACAACCAGCGGCCTACGAGGCAGATGTCACGGCGGTGCTGCTCCTCCGAACGAGGAACAAGATCGGGCGATAAGTCCGAAGGCACGGTACGGACTCCTTCCTGGGGCCGCGGGGTCCCATGCGGGGCGGACGAAAGGCAAAACGGCAAGGCTCGCACAAAGAGTACGCTTGACCGCAAAGAAAGCCAAGAACAAATCAGGCGTAAATGCCGCGAAGCTTAAGAGCGGTGGCCACGCGGTCGATCGCCAGCATGTAAGCGGCGATACGATTGTTGACCTTGTGGGTTTCCGCATAGCGCACAACTTCATCGAAGGAGCGATCCATGACGTCGAACAAACGCTCGTTGACTTCACTCTCCCGCCAGAAAAACCCCTGGCGGTCCTGAACCCATTCGAAGTAACTGACGGTTACGCCACCGGCATTGCCGAGGATATCGGGGACGGTGAAGATGCCTTTGGCATCGATGATGGCGTCGGCCTGCCAAGTAGTGGGGCCGTTGGCGCCTTCGCAAAGGATTTTGGCCTGGACCTGGTGCGCGTTCTGCTCGGTAATCTGGTTTTCGATGGCAGCGGGAATGACAACGTCGCATGGTTGGAAGAGAACGTCGCGTGCGCTCATTTTCGCGCCACCCCCGGGAAACTCCTGCAAGGGCTGCTTGCGCTTATAGACCCACTCGACAACCTGCGGGACGTTGAACCCCTTTTCGTTGTAGAGGCCGCCACCAATATCGGCGAGACCGATGATTTTATACCCGGCTTTCTGCATGAGTTCAGCCGCGAGGGACCCGACATTGCCAAAACCTTGAACGACGACGCGCGTGTCTTCCTTGCGCAGGCGGAGTTTGGTAATGGCCTTGTCGACGCACATCATGACCCCGCGTCCGGTAGCTTCGCGACGTCCACGGGAGCCTCCCAGCTCGATGGGCTTACCGGTAACGACAGCGGTGGTGGCCTGGCGGGCGTGCATGGCATAAGTGTCCATGACCCACGCCATGGTCTGTTCGTTGGTGCCGACGTCTGGAGCGGGAACGTCGCGCTCCGGGCCCAGCCAATCGGAAAGTTCGGCGGTGTAGCGGCGGGTGAGGCGCTCAAGTTCGCCGCGAGACAATTTGCGGGGATCACAGATGATGCCGCCCTTGGCGCCGCCGAAAGGGATGTCGACGACCGCGCATTTCCAGGTCATCCAAGCGGAAAGGGCGCGGACTTCATCGAGCGAGACGTCGGGAGCGAAGCGGATGCCCCCCTTGCCGGGGCCACGTACCGTGGAATGGAGAACGCGATAACCGGTAAAAACTTCAAGCTGGCCGTTGTCCATTCCCACCGGAATATACAGAGTGATTTCCTTATCGGGATACTTGAGATAGCGATAGATGCCCTGCTCGAGACCCAGCTTGTTGGCGGCGACTTCAAAACGCGCTTCGGCGTTCTGATAGACATTCATTTCTTCCGGAACAGGGGTGTTGAGCATCCAAAAGTCTCCTTACGCAAACAGCTGCTGTTAGCGGTTGACTGCGCGGCAACATTCGGCCTGCGAGAGACGAGCAGGCGCGAAAAAGTGGCCAAGAGGAAAGGAACTCGGTGGGCTACCCACCGGACCTGCCACTTAACCGGGTGGCCAGTATATTAAGGGAGCTAGCAGAGAGCAAGGTTATGGCTCACAGGAAGTAAGGGAGGACCGCAATAAGCGCGGGGAGAAGGCGAAGAGGATTCAGAACGGGATAGGACTGGCGGGAGGTCGGCTGTAGACTACAGAATAGAACCCGAAAGCAATTGGCAGAGAATAGCAAGAGAGACGAGGGATGGAATCTAAGCTAAGCCTATCGATCGTGGTGCCCGTGTACAACGAGCAGTATCTGTTGGAGGCCAGCCTGAACCGGCTGGAAGTGCTGGCGGAGTCCCGTTGGCTGGAGAGGGTGCGGGTCATCGTGGTGAACGATGCGTCCACGGACAAGACGGGACAAGTGTTGAGGAGATTCCACGACGGATTGAGCCAGACGGGACTTTCGCGATTCGAATGGGTTGTAATGGAGCATGAGAAGAACCAGGGGAAAGGCGCGGCGATTCGCACAGCTCTCGAACACGTGAATACGGACCTGGTTGTAATTCATGATGCGGACCTGGAATATCATCCTGAAGATTTATTGAAGATGATCCCGCTGTTTGTGACTGAAGATGCGGACGCGGTGTACGGATCGCGATTTCTGGCAAGCGATTACCGCCGGGTGCTGTTTTTCCGGCATAGCCTGGGTAACAAGCTCTTGACCCTGCTGACGAATATCGTGACGGACCTGAACCTGACGGACATGGAGACGTGCTACAAGATGGTGCGCGCCGAGCTGCTGAAAAGCATCCCGCTGGAGAGCAAGCGCTTCGGATTTGAGCCGGAAATCACCATCAAGCTGGCGAAGCGGGAAGCAAGAATATTCGAGTTGCCCATCCGCTATTCCGGACGAACGTATGCCGAAGGAAAGAAAATCACCTGGAAGGACGGGATTAGGGCGCTGGGCGCGTTGTTGAAATATGGGATTTCGGACCGCATTTACGTGGCCGATAAGCACGGAAGCGAAATCCTGTCGCGGCTCAACCGTGCGCCGCGATTCACCAGGTGGATGGCGGACACCATCCGGCCGTACCTGGGTGAGCGGGTCCTGGAGATCGGAGCGGGAATCGGGAACCTGACGTCGAATCTGGTGCCGCGAACGTTGTATTGGGCGAGCGATGTAAACCCGCACTATTTGGAACGACTGAAGAGACTGAAGCAGACGCGGCCGTACATGCAGGTGCACTACACGGATGCGAGCGCCGGAGAGACCTACCCTGCCGAACAGTTCGACACGGTTATCTGCCTGAACGTGGTGGAGCATCTGGAGAACGATGTGCTGGCGTTGAGAAACATACGAGCAGCTTTGGAGAAAAATGGCCGCGCGATTGTTCTCGTGCCGAACGGGCCGGGACTGTATGGATCGCTCGATACCGCGCTGGGCCACTACCGCAGATATACCCGGGAGCAACTGCAGGAGGCGTGCGAGCGCGCCGGTTTCCGGGTAGAGAAGGTGCTGAAGTTCAACCGCATCGGGGCGCCAGCCTGGTGGTGGAACGGGCGCGTTTTGAAGAGGACCACGTTTGGGTTCTGGCAGGTTAAATTGTTGAATGCGCTGGTGCCGCTGGTGAGGCCGATCGACCGCTTCCTGCCTTTCCCGCACTTGTCGTGGATCATGATCCTTCGGCTGGACGAACAGAGGCAGGAACAGGAGAGCCGGGCGGCAGCACCGCACACACTGCTCCCCGCGCAGGGCAACTCTCCCCAGGGCCGATAGAAACGGCACATGGCCGACCGGACTCAAATCTGAAAGTAACTACTGGACGCGGAACTGCACCGTCACGGTGAGGTGCATGGACGTGGGCTGCCCGTCGAGCAGCGCGGGAGAGTATCTCCACTGCTTCAAGGCGTCGAGGGCCGCGCGATGAAGGATCGCTGGGCCAGAAATAATCTGGACGGTGGCGACGTTGCCCGAGGCATCGATGAGAGCGTCAATAAGAACATCCCCGGAAATGTGCTGGGCCTTGGCCACCTGCGGATAAACCGGTGGAGTGGACTTGATGAGCTTGGCGGGCTTTACATCTCCGCCGACCGGAAGAGGCGCGACGGGCTCTTTACGATGGGCGGAAGCAACGGCGGCGAGTGCATCCGAGCCGGCGGAAGCATTATTGGTTTCAATGGTGGGCAAGGTATCGCTCGCCTGCTGCGAACCCGCGCCACGGTTGACTACCGGAGCCGCCAGATGAACATTCCCCAGGCCTGCTTTTTTCGGCGGTTCGATAGGCGCCGGGTTCCGAGGCGCAGGATTGGAATTCTTAGGTTCGGGAGCAGCGGGCAAAGCCGGCTGGGTTGCAGCGGGTGCGGAGTTCTTCAAAGGCTGCGAGGAAATCGTGGAAGAGGCAACGGGAGCGGGATTCACGGTGCTGGTGGCAAGGGTGGAACCAGCCCCGGCTGATAGAAGATCAGGTTTGGCAGCGGCAGGAGGAGTTGCGGTGGGAGTACTGACGGGCTTGACGGCTGCAACTGGAACGGATGCTGAAAAACTCTGCCGGAAGTACCAGCCGCCACCGATGAGAAGAACGGTAGCAGCGGCAAAGCCAAGGAAAAGGCCTTTTCTTGAACCCTTGGAGGTCACCTGCTCTGGTTGAACGGAAGATTCGCCGAGGAGTTGGCCGCCGAAGACAGTGGAGTGCTGGTGGCGAGGTTCATCGGCTACAAGGATGTCCGATGAGTCTTCCGAGTGCGCCAAGACGTGAGAAGCGGATTCAGAAGAGACGTTGGCGGAGTCGGCGTTTTCAGCGACAGACTGCTCAGAGTTTTGGGACAGCGGAGCGAGCCACGCGGGAATCTTCACTTCTTCGTTGGCAGAAAGAGAAACTGGAATCGGTTTGTGGATGGGCAGGGCGGGCCTGGGTTCACTCTTGGCGGCAGGCTTTGGCTCTTCCTGGACTATTTCGAGAACCTTCTTGGCAACTTCGGCGGCGGGAGGTTCCGCCTTCAGCGTGACCGGGGGAACGGAAGGAGCCGGCTGCGCGGCGGGAGTTTCCCTAAAAAGAAGCGTGCTGAGCTGGGCTTGCAGGCGAGCGGCCTCCAGCTTGAGTTCCTCGGTTGACGGTGTAGAGGAGGCCGGAGTGGTATTGAGCTTCGGAATCGCCGGAGCAATAGGGGCAGCAGTTTGTGCAGGCGGTGGTTCAAGAACAGTGGCCATTGCCGGTGAAGGAGCAATCGAGATGAGGTGCGGCGGGCTCGCGGGCGCGACGGATTGCGGGCCAGTGGGTTGCTGTTTCGCCGCAGGGAGGGGAAGCGGAGCTATTCCCGGCTTTGCAGGCGGAATGAAAGTCGCAGGAGTGGTTACGGGCTTGTGTGCAGGGGACGTGGCCGCAAGCGGAGAAACCGGCGGAATCGTTTTCGGTGCGGCGGGGGCAACAGGGGCGGCTGGGTGGTGAGCAACAGGAGCGGCGGAAGCTCCTGGAAATGACACACCCCAGAAGCCGGCGGCGGGCTCCGTGAATCTGAGTTCAACGTAGCCAGCAGCGGTGCCAGCCGGTTTGGATTTTACGACTTGGCAAACGACTTCCTTTTTTGTTTTTTCGTTAGTAAGAAAGATGAGTTGGCCGGGAACGAGTGGCGTAGCCATGCGGATAACAGCGCCAAGCGGAAACACCAGAACTGTCAAGGTTGTCTCCGAAAAAGGTTCGCGCTTGTCCGAGCCTTCGACGGTGCGAGCACCGTTCACGCTGACAGGAATCTCGAGTGGGATGGGCTGAGGACGAGCGGGCGCATCTGCGGGCGACTTGGGATGGGGGGCTGCGGGTGCGGTTGCAACTGTAGTGGTGGCCACAACCGCCGCTTCTGCTTCTTTCAAAATAGGTGCCATAAAGTACCCACTCAGAGAGGGATTTAGAGGAAAAGCTCCGTTGAAACAGGGCTTTCCTGCTACCTATCATCGTGCGGTGGGTGTCTAGGACTAGCTATAGTACTCGCGTACTACGATAGAAACACGGGCGCGGGATGTGCCTCAGTAGACACTGGACTCGGGCTCGGACGCGGGAGAAACAGGAAGACGCATGATAGATAATACGTCTCGTACTACCTGTCCGTCAGCCGTCACATTGGGAAGAAAGATAGTTTCCCCTTCCAATAGCGTGGAAAGTCACTTCTGGAGATTGAGGGGAGGCTGAAAGCGCGCGTCGATGGCGACTTGGTAGCCGGTGACGAGTTTGTTGGTTTCGTTGGCCATGCCGATGACTTGTTGGAGTTCCTTGAACATTTCCGGAGTCATGCCCTTGCCGAAGGCGGAGGCGGTGTGGGAAGCGATGCAGTACTGGCAGTTGTTGGTGACGCTGACGGCGATGTAGAGAAGTTCCTTGGTGAGCGAATCGAGGGCACCGGGAGCCATGATGGCTTTGAGATCGTCCCAAATGCGCCTCAAAAGGGCTGGATCGTGGGCGATGGCCTTCCAGAAATTGTTGATGTAATCGGTTTTGCGCGTGGCCATGATGTCGTCGTAGACAGCCTTGACGGCGGGGCTGGCGTCTTTGTATTCGATAAGGCCGAAAGTGGCCATGAAGAGTTCTCCGTTGTAGGAAATGAGTGCAGGAGAATGTTAGCGGGAATTGCGGTTGAACGAAAGTTCGCGGGCAAGAAATTAGTGAAGGAAAAGTGAATTCAGTACGTGAGGAAACACACTTTTTCGATGCCGGTGAGCTGGATTTGTGAAAGGACGACTTTGACGTCCCCGTACTTGGCGCGGACATCCACCTCGAGATATATCTTTTTCTCTGCACCGTTCAATGTGGCGTCACGGATCCTGTTTGGCAATTCATCAACCAAGACTTTAGTGTGGCGAAAGTAGACGCTGCCGTCTCGGGTCACCGAGATGCGGATGGCGTCCCACTTCGTGACCGCGGGCACTGGATGGGCATAGGAGCTCGCGAATAGGTCGATGTACACTGCACGACTTATCATCGGCTCACTTGTCATGAATGCGCAAAGAAGAAAGAAAGCAAAGCCGACAAAGGGAATGGAGTCAATGCGGCAATGGAGGCGGTTAGGCCGGTGCGCTGCTTTCAAGAATCCCTTGCGAAGGTAAGACATTGTGGGGCTCTCTTGGTCATTGGACACCGCGAGATGAGAGAATGTCCCCGGAGAATATGAACAAGATTCGCATTTAACAACAATCAGCCAAAGGACACTGTCATCCTGAGCCCATCCGATGAGGATGGGCGAAGGATCTCAACTGTGAAATCTTGCGCAATTTGTGCGAAAAGGCGCCCAACTCTCCCATCGCCAGCCGAAGAAGGCGGCACGCAATTCCTATTGAATCGTTATAATAGAGCGATTTGGAGGAGGATGCTATGGACTTCCCTGCCCTGCGGTGTGTTCCAATCTCGATGCTGGCGCTGAGCGTCGTGATCGCCTGGCGCGTTCCTGTGGCGATGGGCCAGACGGTGCGCGTGGACGTAAGCGCGGGAAAGGCGGTTGCGTTTGACCCGGACAAGGCCATGGGGACATCCATGGACATTCTTTCCACGAAGGATTTCGACGCGGTGTACTCCGAGCCGATTGTGAAAGCGGGACTCTCCGCGGGCTGGGGGCCGATGACGTACCGGCAGAACACCGAGTTGACCTATGATGCGTGGCACTGGAACCCCAATGGAACGTGGAGCGACGAAAAACACAAGAGCGGATATTTCGTGGGGAACGCTGAGCCCAAGGATTTTCTGCGCCAGTCGTTTGGATACCGGCTGCCGCACCGGGGGACCACGCGCAGCGACGCGGGACAGAATGAGTTTTCGCGGATGACGGATGGAGATCCCGCCAGCTACTGGAAGAGCAATCCATATCTGAGCGGGAAATTTACGGGCGAGGCGGACTCCGCGAATCCCCAATGGGTGGTGATCGATTTTGCGCTGCCACAGGAAATCGATGCCATCCAGATTGCCTGGGCGAATCCCTATGCAACGAAGCACACCGTGGAGTATTGGACGGGAAAAGAAGATGCGCTGAACAAGCAGGCAGCAGGCGCGTGGGTGAAGTTTCCCCAAGGCGAAGTGACCGGCGGAACGGGAGGAAGCAAGGTGCAGCGGCTGGCGGACCACCCAGTTGCGGCGAGGTTTCTGCGGATCTGGATGAAGGAATCGTCGAACACCTGCGACACGCACGGAAGTGACGACCCACGGAATTGCGTGGGATACGCGATTGCGGAGATTTCAGCGGGGAATTTCAATTCGCTGGGCGAGTTTGTGGACCTGGTGAAGCACACGCCGGGCCAGGCGCAGACGGTCACTCAGGCTTCGTCGGTGGATCCATGGCACACCTCGGAGGACATTGTGCCTTCGCGAATTCAGACGGGATTTGATCTGTTTTTCACTAGCGGCTACACGAATCATCTACCGGCGATGATTCCGGTTGCCATGATTTACGCAACGCCGGAAGACAGCGCCGCGGAGTTGGCGTACATCGAGAAGCGGGGCTACGCGGTTTCGTACGTGGAGATGGGCGAGGAGCCGGACGGGGCGTTCATGTTGCCGGAGGATTACGCGGCGCTATATGTGCAGTGGGCGACGGCGCTGAACAAAGTCGATCCGAAGCTGAAGCTGGGTGGACCGATATTTACAGGCGTGAATGAGGACATCAAGGCTTGGCCCGACGCGCAGGGACGAACTTCCTGGTTGGGACGCTTTCTGGATTATCTGAAGGCGCATGGGCGTATGGGGGACCTGGCATTTGTTTCGTTCGAACATTACCCGCTGGACCCGTGCGTAATCAATTGGTCGGATTTGTACCGTGAACCGCAATTCGTGCAAGGGATTTTGAAAGCCTGGCGGGATGACGGAGTGCCAACCGATGTGCCGCTGATGAACACGGAGAGCAACGTGTCCTGGTCGCTGACGGATCCGATGCAGGATCTGTTTGCGGGCTTGTGGCTGGCGGACAGCGTGGGAGCGTTTCTGACCTATGGCGGACCAGGGGCCGTGTACTATCACTCACCGATCCAGCCGGAATCCTTGCGGCCAGGATGCCACGTGTGGAGCACGTACGGGAATTTTGTGGCCGACGAGAAACTGGAGATCAAGCAATACACGGCACAATATTTCGCCAGCCAGTTGTTGAATCTGGATTGGGTGAAGCACGGCGCCGGGATGCACCAGTTGTATCCCGCCACGGGGGATTTGCAGGACGAGGCGAAACACGAACTGATCACGGCGTATGCGGTGAAACGGCCGGACGGAGAGTGGTCGCTGCTGATTATCAACAAGGATCCCAGCAACGCGCACGAGGTAGCATTGCAGTTTGTAGATGGGGGGAAGGAGACAGCGGCGCGGTTTGCAGGACCTGTGAGGATGGTGACGTTTGGAGCCGCCGAATATGTGTGGCACTCATCGGGAGCCACCAGTCACGCGGACCCCGACGGGCCGCCCAAGCGCAGCAGCGTGGAGTGGAAGGAAGGGCGAAAAGTTTTGCTGCCGAAGGCGTCGGTGACGGTGCTGACGGGAAAAGTGAGCGGGATTTGAGAGGAAAGCGAAAAGCAGCTCTGTAGCCTAGCCCGGTATGACAATCGAATTCTTCGAGGCTTGCAAATCAACTGGCACACTACGTGTGTAAAACCTCGTTCACGTATAAAATCTGTACCCTGTAGCTACCTTGCCCACAACCGGTGTTGAGTAAAGGAAATCTCGAGTTGGCTTTCCGGGTCGCGAACTGAATTGAGAAATGAAATGAACAGCTGCGCGAATCCGAAGAAGGTCTTCGGGAAGATGCTCTCCATCCCGTCCCGCCTGGCACTGATTCTCCTGATGACGAGTGTTATGGGAACTTGTGCGCGCGGCCAGGAACACGCGGCGCTGACGGGGACAGTGGTGGACACGACAGGAGCTGCCATTCAGGGAGCTCAAATTAGGTTTCGGACCGCCGCGGGCGTGGTGGTGTTGGGCAGCGACGAAAAAGGACATTTTCGCGTGGAAGGGACGGAGATGGGGGGAACGCTGGTGGTGAGCTTCCCGGGTTTTGCGACGGTTTCGCGGGAGATTCGCGCGCCCATGTCGACGGAAATCCCGCAGATTGTTCTGGCGCCGGCAGCAAGCTTGCAGCGCATTGAAGTGCAAGGAAGCGCAGGAGACCGAATTCCGGCGGTGCCGACGAGCCAGTACGAATTATCGGCAGAGGCCGTCCAACTCTCCGGAAGCTTGGCCGTGGATGAAGTGCTGAGGCAAGTGCCGGGGTTCAGCACGTTTCGAAGATCGAGCAGTTTGTTCGCGAACCCAACATCACAAGGTGTGTCATTGCGGGGGGTGGGAGCGAGCGCGACGAGCCGGTCGAGCGTTTTGCTGGACGGAATTCCTTTGAACGATCCTTTTGGCGGTTGGGTGTATTGGGCGCGCGTGCCAAGGGAAGCGATTGAAACCATGGAAGTGGACAACGGGGGCGCATCGGATTTGTATGGTGGGGGAGCGCTGGGAGGGGTGGTCAATGTGCGCACGCGAGCCGGCGAGGCCGCGTACGCGACGGGGGAATTGTCTTACGGAAGCATGAGCACGCCGGATTTATCATTCGCTGGGGGCACACCGATTGGAAGATGGTCGCTGAATGGCGCGGGGCAGGCGTATCAAACGCAGGGTTATATCGCTGTACCACCGGGTCAGCGCGGCGCCGTGGATACCAGCGTGGGCTCCGGAGTTCTGTCTGGCCTGCTGGAGGCGTCGCGGAGTCTTGGAGAACGGGGGCGATTTTTTGTGAGAGGCAGCGATTTCGGCGAGAGTGCGAAGAATGGCACGCCGCTGCAGAGAAACGACACGACGATCCCGGAGCTGGACCTGGGAGCCGATTGGACCGCGACGGAAGCGGGGAGTTTTTCGGCAAGGCTGTACGGATCGCGAGAAGTCTATCACCAAACGTTTTCGTCAATTTCGGCGGATAGAAACACGGAGTCGCTGACGAACCTGCAGCGGAACCCTTCGCAACAAGTGGGAGTTGTCGCAACCTGGTCTCGGCTCTTTGCGCAAAAACATAAGATTTCCGCGGGGGCGGAGGCGCTAAGCGTACGCGGGCACAGCCAGGAAACGAATTTTCGCTTGGGGGCAGAGACGGCGCTGGTGGATGCGGGAGGAAGGCAGCACACGTTCGGATTCTTTGCGCAAGATGCTTTCTTCTTCGCGCGAGGCTGGCTGCTAACCTTCGGTGGACGCGTGGACACCTGGAACAACAACACAGGTTTCCAGAACAGAACGCCGTTGCCGAGCGGCACGCCAACGGCGAGTACATTTGCCGACCGGACGGAGACAGCGTTCAGCCCGCGGGTGTCGCTGCTGAAAAGCTTCTCGCGCGGAACGGCGTTGAACGCTTCGGTTTATCGCGCCTATCGAGCACCCACCCTGAACGAGCTGTACCGGAATTTTCGCGTGGGGAATGTGCTGACGCTGGCGAATCCGGCATTGATCGGCGAGCACCTGACGGGTGGTGAAGCCGGGGTGAGCCAGTTGCTCTGGGAGAACCGCGTGACGTTGCGGGGGAATTTCTTCTGGAGCGATATTTCAGATCCGGTCGCGAATGTGACGCTGACAAGCACACCGGGGCTGATTACGCGGCAGAAGGAGAACCTGGGAGTGACCCAGGCGCGCGGGTTTGAGCTTTCCGGCGAAGTGCGCGTTACGCCGCAATTGCAGGTCACGGCTTCTTATCTGTTCGTGAACAGCACGGTCTTGAGTTTTTCGGCAAATCCGGCGCTGCAGGGAAATTTCCTGCCACAGGTGCCACGAAACCAGTTCAGTTTTCAGGCAAGCTTTGTGCGAAAGAACTGGGCGGCAGGAATTCAGGGGCGGTTCTTGGGAGACCAGTTTGACGACGACCAAAATCTTTTGCCGCTGGGGCGGGCATTTTCTTTGGACGCCCAGGTGTCGCGACAAATGGGGAGACACAGCTCTCTGTTTATTGCGGTGCAGAACCTGACGAACGACCGGTTCAATACCGCGGCCACGCCGATATTCTTGGTGGGGCCTCCGATATTTGTGCGGGGAGGAGTGCGGTTTACGTTGAAGTGAGGGATGGACCTGCCCGGAATCCCGTTCTCCGGATGAAATCAGCGGCGGCGAGGGGAGAGGAGAAACTCTTGGACAAGGAGGCGGGCGAGAAGAGGGGAGTTGTGGCGGATCACGCCATGTTCTTCGAGGAGATCGCCGGCGATGAGCCGAACCTTAAGCTTAAGGGTCTTGTCGCGATCAACGAGGACAGGTTCTGCGCCCTCCGTGCGGTAGCGGCGGGCGACCTCTGGGGAGACAGCTTGGCGATTGGCGACGACAGCATCCATCAGGCGGCCGCGGGCGTGGGATTGGATGGCGCGAAGATGGTCGCTTAGGGCGTAGTTAGTGGTTTCGCCGGGCTGGGTCATGAGGTTGGCAATATAGACCCGAGGAGCTTTGGAACGGGCGATGGCGTGAGCAATTTCCGGGATGAGGAGATTGGGGATGACGCTGGTATAGAGCGAGCCGGGACCCATGAGAATGAGGTCGGCTTGCTGGATGGCTTCGATGGCGTGGGGGAGAGGGTGAACGCGACGCGGGTTCAACTCGATTTTGCGAATGGGAATTTGACTGCGAGAGATGCGGGTTTCACCTTGGACGCGTTTGCCGTTAGCGAGGGTCGCGACCAGGTGGACGTTCGAAAGTGTGGAGGGAAAGATGCGGCCGCGAACGGCGAGGACTTTGCTCGACACGCGCACGGCTTCGGCAAAGTCGCCAGTCACATGCGTGAGGGCGGTGAGAAAGAGGTTGCCGAAATTGTGTCCGGTAAGACCGCGGCCCGCATGAAAGCGATATTGAAAGAGGCGGCTCAGCAGGGCTTCGTCCTTGGAGAGCGCCACCATGCAGTTGCGTATATCGCCGGGGGGTAGCATGCGATTTTCGCGGCGCAGGCGGCCGGAACTGCCTCCGTCATCGGTAACGGTGACGATGGCGGCAAGGTCGCTGATGGGCCGTTCGGGGGTGGGGTGATGATCGCTGCGGCGGACGACGTGTTCCTTCAAACCGCGGAGCAAGGCGGAAAGGCCCGTGCCGCCGCCGAGAGCGACGACGCGCAAGCCGGTGGAATGGCGTTTCTTCACTAGAGAGTTTTTCATTTGAGGATCAAGTACAGAAACTCCGCGACGAGATGGTGAGCGGCACCTCGTTCAAAACATTCACTGGGTATAGGCCAGCAGTGAATTACCCGTGGAATCTGTTAATCGGATGCAGAATCCGCGGAAAGGCTCTTTAGCGAGCCGGGAAAATCTAACCCGAATAGCCTTCCTTTTCAGGATACAGCAATTCGGTGAAGCGCGGGTCTTCTTGAAGGAAATTGAAGTCCTCATCGTTGCGGGCGTGATAACGGTTCGCGGGGCGCAGGTCGATAGCAATTTTGAGATTGGCCATGGCGGAATCGGCTTCGCCGGTGAGGCAATCAAGAGCCGCGAGAGCGTAATGGACATGATCCGCTTTGGGAGCGAGTTTGCGGGCGCGCTCGAGGCTCTCCCGGGCTTCGTCCCAGCGGCCCAAATTCATCATGGCGACGCCGCGTTGGTAGTGTTCCTCGGGACTCTTGGGATTCTGATCGGCGGCCGGTTTCATCCGCTGCTCGGTAATGCGGAGATGAGCGCGTGCGCGATCGGCGAGTTCCTTGCTTGGACCCGCGATGACCCGCTCAAACTCCTGTTTCGCGCGTTGAAGCTTCTGCTGCTGGAAGAGCGCCATGGCCTCTTCATAGACTTTCATCTGCGCCTGAACGAGAGGGTCCACCATTTCGACACCACCATGCTGGGGAAGAGGGGCAGGTAAACCACTCTTTTTCTTAGACTTAGACTTGCGCTGGGCGGAGGGCTTGGATCGCCTGGAAGAGGACTTTTGCACTTTAGCCATGGGGCGAATGCTAACAAAGGTTAGTGCATCCGTCAACGTAAGGGAATGGGTTGTTGTTGCGCGGGATATGTCCGATGCGGCGTTTCCGGCTATAGGTTGAGGGACTTGAGAGGAACGTGCTGCGAAGCGATTAGCAGTTCACCAGTAAAAGCAGCTTCGGCGGGGCGCCGGCTCAGGGCTTCCGTGGCGGAAATAGTAGCGGTGTAGGGATTGTTGTTTTCCTCCGACATATGGGCGAGAACCAGAAATCGTGCACGGGAGTCGAATCCCTCAGGATCCGCAAGGAATTCACTGACGGCGTGATTCGACAAGTGGCCCGTGCGAGAAAGCACGCGCTGCTTGACCGCCCAAGGGTACGGTCCAACCTTGAGCATGTCGAGGTCGTGATTGGATTCGAGAATCAGACAGTCGGCTTCGCGCAGATGCACCCGCACATGATTCGGCATGTACCCAAGATCGGTGCATATGGCGACCTTTGTGCCGTTGGTGCGAAAAGTGAACGCCACGGGGTCCACAGCATCGTGAGGAATGCTGAAGGCATGGATATCAATATCACCGATCGAAAAGCTCTGACCGGCCTGAATTGATTCCACACCGCGAAGACGCTTGCCGAAAGTTTCGGGAAGTATGCGACGTAGGGCCGCCATGGTGGGTTCGGTCACATACAGGGGCGCCTTCCAAAGACCAAGGGCCTGCGGCAGCCCGTTGCAGTGGTCTGTGTGTTCGTGAGTGATCAGAACGGCGTCGAGGTGGCCAAATTCTCTGCCAACGGCGGCGAGGCGGGCCAGGGTATCGCGTTTCCCAAGGCCGGCGTCTACAAGGATGCGGGTGCGTTCGGTTTCGAGCAGTGTCGCGTTGCCCGAACTGCCGGACGCGAGAATAGTGACGCGCAAGCCGATTGAAATTCTCCCGAAAGAAACCCAACGCCGATGAAACTTCCAAGATGATGGCAGAGCGCAACGGCAGCGTCAATGCGCAAAAGACAACTCTTGACGATAATGGCCGCACCAGGGATAGAATCGCCGGCTATGGCCGAGCTGGACGAAAAGCCGGAGGGTCTGGACCGTTTCTGGGACACGAACCTGGAGACTCTTGGGGAGCTTCTGGAGCAACTCTGGGATGACGGCGCCATGGACCTGGAAGAGCTGGACGGATTTTTTACGGCGCTGCATTGCTGCCCGGAGCTCGTGCTGCCGAGTGAATACTTACCTGAGGTTCTTGGAGACGGCCTCGAGAATGATGAGCTTTCTTCCAAGCCCGAAGTTGCAGAACTCATTTTAGGCCTGATTCTGCATCACTGGAACGTGGTCGGCGATGCACTCGATTCGGAGGATTTCTTCATGCCCTTGCTGCTGGAGGATGAGGAGAGTAAGTCGTACGGGACTAGTTGGGCCATCGGATTTCTGCGCGGTGCGGACATGCGTAAGGGATCTTGGAAGGAAATTCTCGACGATGAAGAAAACAAAGCTGGCTGGTTCGTTCCCATCTTTGCGCTGGCATACGAAAGCGATCCAGACCCTAAAATGCACGCGTACAAGATGCCGATGACGGAAGAGCAGAGGGAGAAATTGTTGGCAGCAGTTTCAGGCGTGGTCACGGAAATGTACAGATATTTCGCGCCTCACCGGCGGCAAAAGGCTGCCGAAGTGATTGACCAGGCAATTCCTGCGAAGCAAAGGAAAAAAATCGGACGCAATGACCCGTGCTACTGCGGCTCGGGGAAGAAATACAAAAAATGCTGCGGCGGGGTGAAAGTGAATTGATCACTCCGGCCGGCACGATGAGTGGAAGGCACGACGACGCAAGTAAGAAACGCTGGCGATTCGCCTAGCAGGCCAGGCGCGCGCGGTCGACGGTGAAGCCGTTGAGAGGTCCGAGCACGGTCGCCGCAATGCGCTCGGGCTGGAAAAATTCTCGCGCAAGCGACTGGACTTCCTCGCGCGTGACCGCTCCGATGGAAGCCAGAATTTCATCGAGCGACGAGAAACGGTGGAAATACAATTCCTGGCGCGCCAGATTCGACATGCGCGAACTGGTCGACTCCAGAGAAAGCATGAGCGAGCCTTTCAAGTGGTTCTTCGCGCGCAAAAGTTCTTCTTCGGAAACCGGAGATTCCTTCATGGCGCGAAATTCGGCGATGGTCAGGTCCAGAACCTGGCCGATGGTTTCTTTCGCCGTCCCCGCGTACACACTGAGCATGCCCGCGTCGGAATAAGGCGTCAGTTCGCTGAACACGGCGTACGCTAAGCCCTGCTTTTCGCGGATGTTCTGAAACAGGCGCGAGGACATGCCCCCGCCCAAAAGGTTATTGAGCACGGCCACGCCAAAGCGTCGTTCGTGGGCGATCGGCAGCGAGGGCACGCCGACGCAAAGATGCATTTGCTCCAGGTCGCGCTTCGTTTCCAGATGGATGGGCGCGGCCGGGGTTGGGACTGGATCGCCGTCACCGGCGCCGAGCGGCTTCAAATGGCCGAATTGCTTTTCAACAAGATCTAGCACCTGTTCATGGACAATATGCCCGGCCGCTGTGACCAGGATGCGGTCAGGCGCAAACCAATCTTTGAAGCGGCCGCGGAGCGCTTCACGGTTAAATTGGCGAACTGTTTCAGGTGTGCCCAGAATGGGGCGCCCCAAGGAATGGTCTGGCCAGAATCCCCGGGTGAAGAGGTCATGCAGCAGGTATTCCGGATTGTCCAGGTCCATCTTGATTTCTTCCAGAACGACCTGGCGCTCTTTGTTTACGTCATCGGCATCGAGTTTCGGGCGCAGCACAAGATCGGCAAGAACATCGAAGGCGATGGGGAGGTGCTCGTCGAGCACTTTGGCGTTGAAGCAAATTTGCTCTTTGGAAGTAAACGCATCGAGCATGCCGCCGACCGAGTCCATTTCGCGCGCGATGTGCTCAGCGGAACGGCGCTCCGTTCCCTTGAACACCATATGCTCCAGGAAATGTGCCAAGCCATTTTCTTCGGGAACTTCTCGGCGGGAACCACTGCGCACCCAGATGCCAACGGAGACGGAGCGGACGTGCTGCATGGTCTCAGTGATGACGACGAGGCCGTTGGGTAGTGCGTGACGATGGATATCGCGCGCGTCTGAGACCATGGACTATTCTTACACACGTGGAGGGGCGTTGCGAGAGGGGAGTGCGGTGCCCTCTCGGTAGACTGTAACCATCGCAATTTCAATGAAATGCTGGAAGAACAGAGAGCCGCACGCCGTTGTGCGCACGGCGGCCCCCCAGCACGCCCCGATGATGAGAGAATGATTCCAGAAAGAGGTAAGCGGCCAATGGAGTTGCTGGGCAAAAACAAGCAGGAGCTGCGGGACTATTGCCTGTCGCTGGGTGAGCCCGCTTATCGTGGCGCGCAGCTCTACCATGCCCTCTACGCGGAGAGAAATCTTCATCTCACCGCCATGACCAATTTGCCGGCGACACTGCGGGCCAAGTTGGCCTCCGATGCGACCGTTACGTTGCCTTTGGTGAGGCAGAAATTTTTGTCCGCGGACGGCTCGGTGCGGTTTTTGCTCGCACTGAACGCACCAAAAGACCAGACGCGGATGAAAGCTGCGGCGGTGGAAGCCGTCTTTATGCCAAGCGAAGGGAGGCAAACGATTTGCATTTCCACCCAAGCGGGTTGTGCAGTGGACTGCCAGTTCTGCCTGACAGCGCAATTGGGATTAATCCGCAACCTGACGCCGGGAGAAATTCTTGCGCAAGTATTGTTGCCGCTGATGGAGATAGGTGGCTCGGGTGCCAGCAACAACGAAGATGTGGACGGCGAAAACGGGCTGGCGGCGCGAACGAATGTCGTGTTGATGGGCCAGGGGGAACCGTTGCTGAATTTCGAGAATACCTTTTCCGCGCTGCGCATTCTGCTGGACAAGGAAGGTGTCGGGCTTTCACCGAAGCACGTGACGCTCTCTACAAGCGGCGTGATTCCCGGAATCGAGCGCATGGCGAAGGAAGAAGTGCGGCCGAAGCTGGCGATTTCCCTGAACGCGTCCAACGATGAGCAGCGCGACGTTTTGATGCCCATCAACCGGAAATATCCGCTGAAGGACTTGCTCGCCGCGTGCCGCAAGTATCCGCTGCGCAATTGGGAGCATGTAACGTTTGAATATGTAATGCTGGGCGGAGTAAACGATGCACCGGAGGACGCGCGACGCGTCGTGAAATTACTGGCCCCACTGAAGCGGGTCAAAGTGAACCTGATTCCCTGGAACCCCGGCGAATTGCCGTTCAAGGAATCCAGCGAAGAGTGTATTGAGGAATTCCGCCGCATTCTGACGGACCGCGCCGTGCCCGCCTTTGTGCGCTATTCCCGCGGCCGCGATGTCATGGCCGCCTGCGGGCAATTAGCGTTGAATGAAGTGCGAAATTCGCCTCTCACAATAGTCCACTAAGAACTCACGCCAAAGTGCTTTCTTCCGCGGGCGTGGGAAATGGTTTTGAAAACCAGAAGGAATAGGACGTCGCCCCGTGCATTTGGTAATGTTCTAGCCGCTCGCGGCCTTCCGCAACGCTTGGGATGTGCCCCGTTGGAATCCACCAAAGGCAATAGTATGGCTTGTCCATTTTCTCAAACCATTGGGCGCGGTCGCGGAGAACCTCGATGTGTTTCGACGCATACACGTAACCGCGCAAAGCCTCCAAGGATTCCCACACGGACATATTTACGATGACGAACGGATCATCATTATAGACGACGTCAGTGGCATTGCCCGACCCCGATTGTAGGCGCCAAACAAAGCCTGGCGCCGCGTCGGCAACGGCGTTGATCGTATCGAGTTGGGCGATGAAGCTGGCAATTCTGGGGTCGTCAAGGGGAGCAACGAGGCGCCCGATATTAACCTGCGCAAGATGATAGTTCATGGCGGGGGATTATACTCCAGAACGGATTCCAATAACCGACAAGAGGCGCCCAGTCACCGGGCCTTCTTTGCGGTAGCTGAAAAAGAGATCAGTACGACAGGCAGTGCAGAGGTCGCTTGTGAAAATATTTTGCGGGCGTAAGCTGGCGGCCAACAGTTGCGAGCGATTGGCCTTGCGGAGATCGAGATGCACATTTTTTGGAGGAGGCTGGTGGCCTGGCGGGGCCATGTTGAGCCACTGCAGCGGATTCGGCTCTTCTCCGGAGCGCGGCTCATCGAAATAATCAGCTGCATCGGCGAATTGCGCCGTGAATTTCGACACGAACTCGGCGCCAACTTCATAACAGCAAGGACCGATGGATGGGCCGATGGCAGCGAGCAGATCGCCGGGCTTGCTGCCGAATTCGAATTGCATGCGGCCCGCGGCTTTTTGCGTGATGCGCGCGAGCGTGCCGCGCCAACCGGCGTGCACTCCAGCGACCGCGCGTCTTTTTGGATCGACAAGAAGAATGGGCACGCAATCCGCCGTTTGCACCGCCAGGAGCAGGCCGGGCGCGCTGGTGGCGGACCCGTCGCCTTTGCAGGGTTGCGTGGGGGGCGGAGGAAAAAGGCGGATGAGGGCCGAATGAATCTGCTTCATCGAGGCAAGAGTAAAATCTTCTGCGCCGACTGCTTCATGAAACAGCCGTCGGTTTTTCGCAACATTCTCTTTAGAGTCCCATTCCATGAAACTGAGGTTAAGCACCTTTCGACCGTCAAGCGGACTGACGCCGCCGAACCGTGTGCTGAAGCCGTGAACCAACCAGGGAAGTTTCTGGAAGGGGGCGAGTTCGAGAACTTGCAGACGGCCCGACTTGCGCAGCGCCCAGGGCGTGGAAACTGCGCCAAGCGAAGCCGCGTGCTGTGCTGGCCGAAGGCTCCGGCTCTTTTTCAGCGATGTTTTCGCGGCGGAAGCGGAAGGCACAATCCGGACAGTGTGACATACTCCCCGGCCTGAAGGCAGGGGCTTCTCAAGCAACAGCAGCTAAGTGCCTATCTGTTTGCGCTTGAAGGCGTAGTCCACGCCCTAAGATTACGCACGCCGCCGCATGGTCACGCCCCATGGTCAGGCCGCAGTCGCAACGATGTACTCGTTCCGAGAGCGACTTCTTTTCCAAGGCGTGGCAGTTGGGGCATTCCTGACTCGTGTACTTCGGGTCTACCTTGATTATCCGCCCACCAGCGTTTTCAGCTTTGTAGACGAGCATATGGAGGAAGGAAGACCACCCGACATCGTGAACCGCTTTGGCCAGGACGCCGCTCGATAGACCTTTGATGTGGAGGTCCTCGACGGCAATCATGCCGAAGTTTTGCACCAGTTGCGTTGAGCACTTGTGCTGAAAATCTTTTCGCTGATTGGCGACGTGCCGGTGTGCTTTCTCGAACAGCAGAATGGCCTTACGACGCCTTTTCGACTTCTTGTTCTGGCGTCGTGCTACTTTTCGCTGGGCACGACGAAGTTTCGCTTGTGCTGCTTTATAGTAGCGATGGTTCTCAATGCGCGGGCCATCAGATAGCGTTGCGAATGCTTCCAGGCCAAGGTCAATGCCAACGTTGTTGCTGTTGTGCGGCAGCCTCATTGGTTCATATTCAACCGAGAAGCACGCATACCAGCACCCCGCTTCACGGCGAATGGTCAGTGTTTTGATTTCGCCTTCGATGTCTCGGTGCTGCTTGATTCTGATGTTACCGATTTTCGACAGTTGCAGCTTGGCACCCAACGCAAACCCGCTTTGCGGATAGGTGAAACTGTCATAGCGATTGCGTCCCTTGAAGCGAGGGAATCCTGCTTTCTGCCCACGTTGCACACGACCGAAGAACGCTTTGTAGGTTTTGTCCAAACGACGCAACGTGTCTTGCAGCACCTGGCTGAATACCCGAGCTACGTCTGGTCGAATCTGCTTGATGTCGGGCAACTGATTAATCTGGTCGAATACTCCGACCGGCGTGCGCTTCTTCCACGCTTCGATGCGCTCTTGTAGACCCGCATTGTACAGTTCTCGGCACACGTCGAGTGTCGCCGTCAAACGCTCTCGCTGTTGGCGATTCGGGTAGAGCCTAAACTTGAGAGTTTTCCTTGCCATTTTCTTCCCGAACCTATTACACTCTTGGTCTATGCGGCTGTCAAGTGAAATACGGCACGGTAGACACTGCGTTTCTCAGCTTCATGTCCACTTGGTCTTCGTCACAAAGTATCGCTACAGAGTCCTGGACGGAGATGCCATCAACCGCCTTCGCGCCATTTTCACGAGCGTCTCGAACGATTTCGAGGCTCAGTTGGTTGACATGGACGGCGAAGACAACTACGTTCACTTGCTTGTGAGCTACCCACCGAAGCATCCGATATCGGCTTTGGTGAACAGCCTGAAAGGTGTCTCAAGCAGGATGCTTCGCCTGGAACGACCCGACCTGATCCGCCGCTATTGGAAGGGCGTGTTGTGGTCGCCGTCGTACTTTGCTGCTAGTTGCGGTGGCGAACCTATCGGCATCCTCAAGGCCTACATCGAGCAGCAAAGGACGCCGCTTTAGCAGTGAACGGGGGCTTATATCCCCGCCCGGAAGGGCAAGGTTTTACGCCCCCACGGATAATCGCAACAGATGGCCACTGAAAAATCAGCCGGGCGCATCATAGGTGAAGCATGATCGTGGGAACAGGCATTGACGTCGCGGAAGTGAAGCGCATTCAAGCGGTCATTGAGTCGCAAAGAGAGCGCTTCCTGCGCCGTGTGTTCACGCCCGATGAAGTGGCTTATTGCGAGCAGTTCAAGAACAAATACGAGCGCTATGCAGGACGATTCGCTGTGAAAGAGGCCGCCATGAAAGCGCTTGGGACCGGTTGGAGCCGCGGCGTGCGCTGGGTGGACGTGGAGGTGGTGCGCCAACGCGGTGGCCGGCCAACGCTAGCGCTGAAGGGCGAAGCAAAGAAAATCGCGGACGTGCTGGGCGTAAAGAACATCGCCGTAAGCATCACCCACACGGCAGAGCAGGCTTTCGCACAAGTCATCTTCGAAGCGTAAGAAACACTCGCCAAAAGGTTGCATGCCATCCGGGGAAGCCGATTCTCATCGGTGACGAGGGATCTCAATGTTTACTTGCTTCGAGTCATCCTGAGCGAAGCGAGCGATCTCAACGTCTGCGTCTCGCTTGAATCGTGATGACCGTCACTTCACCAACAGGAAGGGACCGAGCGCGAGCGCATCCACCCCGGCGCAATAAAAGCTGCGCACTGCCCCGCGCGGGTCGGTGACCAGAGGCTCGCCGAATAAATTGAACGAGGTGTTGACAAGAATCGGGGCGGGCGCGGCCTCACCAAATTTGTGAAGGAGCTTCCAGAACAAGGGGTTGTCGTGCCTTTCGACGGTATGCACGCGCACGGCATTGCCATGAAACGCGAACCGTTCGAGGCCGGCCACGGGACCCGTGAGCGTGGCGAGCGAAGCCATGAAGCGGCAATTCGGTGAAGCGTCAAAGTAATCCGCCGCGCGCTCAGCGGGAACTGAAAGCGCGAAAGGATGAAATTCCTCGCGATGCTTGATGAACTGGTTCACGTTTTCAATGACGTATTCCGAAAACGGCGAAGCCAGCAAACTGCGATTCCCCAAGGCTCGGTGCCCGAATTCCGTGCGGCCTTGGCACCAGGCCACGATTTTGTCGCGCAGAAGTAGGTCTACGGCCTCTTCCACGATTTGTTCTTCGCCGGAGAGGTAGCGGTAGGTGATTTTGCAATTGTCCAGCACCGCTTTCATTTCCTGCGCGCTCGCGTGCATCCCGAGCGCGAGGCTCGGGAGCGGCGCGCGGCCGGAATGCCCTTTGATTTTCTTGCGCGAAAGATAGGTGGCGCCGAGCGCAGTGCCCGCATTGCCGGAAACAGGCTGGACAGAGACCTGGTCGAATGCGCTACGGGTTTCCAGCGCCCGGACCAGAAAAACATTCAGGAAGATGCCGCCGGCAAGGCACAAGGAATACGTCCCGGTCTGTTCCTGGTAATTAGCGGCGAGTTGCAAAACCACCTCTTCGAGATAATCCTGCGCACTCCGCGCCAGATTGGCGCGCACCACGTCATTCGGCGCGTGGCCGCGTGAAGGGATGCCCAGTTCACGATAAATCCGCGGCGCCAAAATCCCTCGATGGTCCGGCCCCGGTTCAAAATAGCGGCGGTCTAGCGCCGGCGAGCCGCTGGACTTCCAGGTAAACAATTTGCGAAAGACCGGGAGATATTCAGGCTGGCCGTCCTTGCTCAGCCACTGGAGTTTGTGCTCGTCCTTGTGAGGGCGCAATCCGGCAAGTTCGGTGACACGCGAATAAAACCAGCCGAGAGAATCGGGAAATTTGAGCGTTTCGAGGGGACGAATCTCGTCCCCATCCCCCAAAGCAATCAGGCCGGAGTGCGAGTTGGCGCCTTCATCGAGAGAAAGGATGAGTGCGCGGTCGAAGCCAGAAGTGTAATACGCGCTGGCCGCATGGCAGAGATGATGATCGAAATGAACCGGACGCGGGCCGTCGCGCAGCAGATTTTGCAACTGCAGTTGTGCGGCAGTGCGCGCGGCGCGCATGCCCCGGTGGCGTGAATGCGCGGAAGCCTCCGGCCTTTCCGCAAGCGCAATCGCACGGCAGTCAGACAACTTCAAGTGGTTCTCATGGAGGCAGCGCTCGATTGCAAGGCGTGGAATTTCGGAGGATTCCTGGCGGCTTAGTTTTTCTTCTTCAATGGCGAACAGGACAGAGTGTTCATCGATCAGCGCCACCGCCGAGCTTCGCCCCAATGTCGAGATGCCGAGTATGTGCATGAGCGCGGTCAGACGGCCTCGGCCGCATGGGCCAATGCGGATTCGATAGGCACTCCGATCAGGTTCTTGCGGTCTGCATGCGTAACGGAAACCGTCAGCCACTGATTGTGCGGCAACGCCCCCGGAACCACGATGGAAAGATAATTTTCAGAGAGAGCAGGTGTCCGCGAGGGATCATCCTTCGCGTCGCGGTGCAGCGTGAGGACACGCAGCATCTGCCCAATCTCAGATTGGCGAAACGCCGCCGTTTTAGCGTCACCAAGGGTGCGAAGTTCGCGGGCCCTTCGTTTGATGACCGGCCCGGGAACATGGCCGGGAAGTGAAGCAGCTTGCGTGCCGGGCCGCGGCGAATAAGAAAAGACATGGAGGTAGGTGAACGGCCGCCCTTCGATGAAACGCAGCGTCGCCGAGTGCTCCGCCTCCGTTTCACCCGGAAAACCGGTAATCACGTCGGCGCCAATGGCCGCGTGCGGAAGCCGCTCGTGAATCAGCTCGACCCGGCGAGCGTAATGCTCGGCGCGATACCAGCGGTGCATCGCCGCGAGAATGCGATTCGAGGCGGACTGCAACGGCATGTGGAAGTGCGTAGCGATGCGATCAGTGGAAGCGAAAAGGTCAATAAGGTCCTGGGTCACATCCAGGGGTTCGATGGAACTGATGCGGAGGCGCTCTACGCTCGTTTCGTCGAGTATGCAACGCAGCAGTTCCAGAAACTCCACGCGCGGCGAAAGATCCCGGCCGTACGTGCCCAGGTTGATGCCACTAAGAACGATTTCCCGAAAGCCGGAGCTGGCGAGACGCTGAATTTCGGCAAGAACTGTGGCTGCGGGGAGGCTGCGCGACTTCCCACGCACAAATGGAATCACGCAGAAAGAGCAGCGCGCATTGCAGCCATCCTGAATCTTCAGCGTAGGCCGCGTGTGATTCCCTTCCCCGCCGAGCACCGGCGCGACCAGCATATCCGAGAGAGCAAAAATGTCGCCGCGAAGCACGGGCGCCGAGTGATAAGGAATCGAATCCTCCGCCTGCGGAACAAGCGGCGCAGAGGAAATAGACTGCAAAAGGCCGGGTATTTGCGGTTTGTGGGAATTTCCCACGACATAGGTGACGCCCGGGAGGGACGCGATTTCCTCGGGCGCACGCTGCGCATAGCAACCGGTGACAATAATCCGCGTCGAAGGATTTGCGGCGTGGATCTTGCGGATGGCGTCGCGGGCCTGAGCATCGGCCGCGGCAGTGACCGTGCAAGTGTTTAATACGACGAAGTCCGCGGTAACAGCGCCGGCGGCGGCAACGCAACCTTGTTCGCGCAATTGCCGCTCGATGGCGGCACCATCTGCTTGCGTGGCGCGGCAGCCGAATTGTTGCACGTAGAAAGTGGCCATGAGGCGTTCGCAGCTAAAATCCTATTTAACCACATAGGACGAGAGGAACGCAGAGGTTCGGGGCCCTTCACAGCACATCGATATTGGTGGTCAGACAGCCTGGGTAGCAAGGCGCCGCTGGAACGTCAGCAAGATCAAGTCGGCTCGGCGTCGAACGCCAAATTTGCTGAGCAGATTCGAGACGTGGAATTTGACGGTGCGCTCGGCGATGTTGAGTTTACTGGCGATTTCCTTGTTGGAAAGATTCTCCAATAGCGAATCCAGCACTTCCTGTTCCCGACGGCTGAGGTTGGTAACCGCGTCAGTCTTCAGGCGGCGCCCCTGGCTGGTGAGAATGGAATCCACGAAACCCGAGAGCACGGAGCGAGGCACCCAGAAGCCACCGGCGGACACAAGCGGAAGCGCGCGAGCAAGCTGGTCCCGCGCTTCGGTATAGGTGAGGATACCTTTAACGCCAAGACGAAGCAGCGAAAAGCTGATGGCGTCGGTAACGGAATCGCCCACCACGATTAAGCGGGCATCGGGGTAGCGCTCCAGGATGTTGGTGAGCAAAGCTCCCGTAGCCTGGCGAGCCGCGTGCGCATCAATTACATAGACCTGTGCCTTGGGAGGCTCCAGGCTGCGCAGATCGGGAGCCAGGGTGGACTCCAGTTGTTTGGGGATAACCTTGAATTGGGAAGCCTTGGACAGCAGGCGTTCAAATTCGCTGAGCACCAATGGGTGCGGTGAGAGCAAGCAAACTGTTAGTTTCGGGGACATTCGTTTCATAGCCACTGTACTTGAGGGTAGTGAAACCCGGCAAAAGGGGCAAGGACCTTTGGCACAGATGTTCACGAGTTGTTACTGACGGATAGGGCGTATTCTAGGGCCTTGGCGACCCGTTCAAGAGGAAAGGAACCCATTCAGCCCAACAATTCGCTCGGTCAATGAATTCGATTCGCTCGGGAAAAGCCACGTAAAATAAGATAGATACAGAGAAGAACGCGTCCATAACTCTCTTTGCGACCGGCGGTACAAGGAACAAGGCGGAATGAGAAATCTGAAGGAATCGGAGAAGGCTCTACTAGAGCTGCTGACAGAACGCATCCTGGTCCTGGATGGCGCCATGGGTACGATGCTGCAGCAGCGGAATTTGTCCGCCGCGGATTTTGGCGGACCGGCGCTGGAAGGTTGCAACGAAAATCTCGTGCAAACCCGGCCGGACGTCGTTCTGGACATTCATCGCAAATATTTCGAGGCCGGTTCAGATGTTGTCGAGACCAACAGTTTTGGCGGCACTCCCCTGGTGCTGGCGGAATACGGACTGCAAGATCAAGCGTACGAACTCAACCGCCGCGCAGCGCAACTGGCGCGACAGGTGGCAGACGAACTTTCCACACCAGCCAAGCCGCGCTTTGTAGCCGGCTCGATGGGGCCGACGACCAAGGCAATCACCGTGACCGGCGGCGTGACGTTCGAGGGCTTACGGGATTCTTACTACGTGCAGGCAAAGGGATTGGTTGAAGGTGGGGCGGATCTCCTACTTGTGGAGACTTCCCAGGACACGCGGAATATCAAAGCGGCGATTCTGGCGATACAGACACTGTCAAAGGAAATCGGCGCGGCCATTCCCTACGTTATTTCCGTAACCATCGAACCGATGGGCTCCATGCTCGCCGGGCAAACGGTAGAGGCAATGTGGGCGTCGCTGCGGCACACGCATCCGTTGGCCTTCGGCATGAACTGCGCGACTGGGCCGGAGTTCATGACCGACCACATCCGGACGCTGAGCTCGTTGACCGGGGAATTTGTGTCCTGCTACCCGAACGCGGGCCTGCCGGATGAAGAGGGAAAATATCTGGAAACGCCGACGACGCTGGCAGCGCAACTGGAGAAGTTCGTCAACCAAGGGTGGCTGAACATCGTGGGCGGTTGTTGCGGAACCACGGAGAAACATGTTCGCGCCATCGCCCAGATGATCGACGGGAAAAAGCCGCGCCCACGCCCGGCCGAGCCGCACCGCGCGATCTATTCCGGCATCGAGACCATTGAAGCGGATGAACAGACGCGGCCTCTGCTGGTCGGTGAACGCACCAACGTGATCGGCTCGCGGCTGTTCAAGAACCTGGTTGCGGAAGAGAAGTGGGAAGAGGCCACGGAGATCGCGCGACGGCAGGTGAAGGGCGGGGCGCATATCGTGGATGTGTGCCTGCAGAGCACGGAGCGGGACGAGAAGAAAGACATTCCCGTGTTCTACGAGAAGCTGATCCGCAAGATCAAGACTCCCGTCATGATCGATACGACCGATCCCACGGCGGTGGAGCTGGCTCTGACCTACTGCCAGGGCAAGGCGATCATCAATTCCATCAACCTGGAAGATGGCGAAGAGAAATTTGAGAAAGTGGTGCCCATCGCGCACGATTACGGCGCGGCCATCGTGGTGGGATGCATAGACGAAGACCCCGTGCAGGCGCAAGCTTTCACGCGAGAAAGGAAACTTGCGATTGCCAAGCGGTCGTATGAGCTGCTGACAAAAAAGTACGGGATGGCGCCGGAGGATATCGTTTTCGATCCCCTGGTGTTCCCTTGCGCGACCGGCGACGAGAACTATATTGGCGGCGCTGTGGAAACGATGGAAGGAATCCGGCTAATCAAGGAGGCGCTGCCGGATACGAGGACCATTCTGGGGATTTCCAACGTGTCGTTCGGGCTGCCGGCCGGCGCGCGCGAAGTGGTGAATTCGGTTTTCCTGTACTACTGCACAAAGGCCGGCCTGGACCTGGCAATTGTGAATACGGAAAGGCTGGAGCGCTTTGCGTCAATCCCCGAACACGAACGGAGATTGGCAGAGGATTTGTTGTTCGGGCACGCGCCGAAAGAGATTGCGGCAGGCCACCCGCGTGCTGAATTGTTGCGAGACCTCCCTGCCGACTGGCGCCAGCAGAGTAAGGAGCAGAAGGCTGCGGTCAACCAGTTTCATATCGTGGCGATCACGGAACATTTCCGCACTGCCAAGAAGAAGGAAAAGATAAAGAAGGAAGACCAGCCGCTCGAACAACGGCTGGCGAACTACATTATTGAGGGCACGCGCGACGGGTTAGTCGAGGACCTGGAATTGAAGCGCGCGGAGGGCACAGCGCCGCTGGACATTATTAACGGCCCCTTGATGGAGGGCATGGCAGAAGTCGGCAGGCTGTTCAACGCGAATGAATTGATCGTCGCGGAGGTGCTGCAATCGGCGGAAGCAATGAAGGC
>JBAVHY010000134.1:0-33522 GCA_049686315.1 Candidatus Acidiferrum sp.
CTCACCACCTGCGGGGAGTGGGCCAAACACCTGGAAACTCCTTTGCTGAGGTACAATGCCGCAAGCAGAGGAGGAAGACTATGCGCTATTGGATCGTTTTAATACTGGCGAACGTGTTGTGGGTGGCAAGCGGTGCGCAGGCGCAAACAAAATTGTCGCCGAAGTGGGAAGAATTAACTGCCGGAGACTTCAAGGAGGCAATTGCCAAGGCGCAGGGGACCTGCATGCTTCCATTCGGTATTCTCGAGAAGCACGGACCGCATCTGCCACTGGGAACGGACCTGCTGAACGTCAGGTACGTGGCGGAGCATGCAGCGCAGTTGGAATACGCCCTAATCTTCCCGGAATACTACGCCGGACAAATCTTTGAAGCCAAACATGAGCCGGGAACGATTGCCTACAGCCCCGAATTGCAATTGCGCCTGCTCCAGGAAACGACCGACGAGATGGCGCGAAACGGCTGCAAGAAGGTGGTAATCGTAAACGGCCACGGCGGGAACGAGAACCTTCTTCCCTTCTTCGCGCAATCACAACTCTACAAACCGCACGATTACGTCGTCTACGTGCAGTGGGGCCACGACGCAACAAAAAAGGTGGGTGCGGAAAAGAGCGGCCCAGACTGGCATGCCGGCGAATCCGAAACCTCGAACGTGCTGGTGACGCATCCGAACCTGGCGCACATGGATCGCACCGGGAACGAATCGGGCGCCGATCAGAAACGCCTGAAGTTGCCGGAGAACGTGTACACCGGAATATGGTGGTATGCGCGCTTTCCAAACCACTATTCAGGAGATGGAAGCACCGCAACCAAGGAGCAAGGCGAGGCCGACGTACAGAGCTGGATCAATACGGTGGTTCGGGCGCTTAAGGCGATTAAGTCCGACGATGAGAGCCTGAAATTGCAAAAGGAATTTTACGAAAAAAGCGGCCGCCCGTTGGAGACTCATTGATCGCCCGCAGCCGTGGTTAATCGTCGCAGAAAACGGATGACTTAAAGCCTGGTTTTGGCGTTTTGGCGATGAGCGCGAGCCTGTGTTCAGCGTTTGCTGCTGAGCAAATCGATCCAGGAGGCGAGGATTTGGGTATTCGGCGCTTCGAGGTCGAAGAACTCGATACCCATTCCGACACGCGGTTTCACGATGCGAACTACAACAAGCGCCTCAACAACCTGACCCTTGTAGGAGAGTCTGAGCCGGGCGCGCGCGTTCGATGGCAGCGGCTTGTCGGCGCAAATAAAACATCCACCCATGGAGATGTCCGAGGATTCGCCGCTGACATGCTTGCCGGTTTCCATGTCGATCAATTCAGCAGGGGCAGCGAACGGGTAACGGATGGTATAGCGCCGATCGCGGACGCCGCTTACGCGCGAACTGAAGCCTGGGGATCGGCCAGCCATGGGGTTCACTTTGTTCACTCAACGAGACTCAGGTAAAAGCATTGTACGCGTTCGTGCCTCATGGCGCGTGAGGCATTTAACAAATCTAGTTTGACCGAACCGGGAGGAATTGGAAACAGGGTCAAGGGTGTGGAGCGCGTAAGGGTAACGCGCCAGGACTAAAGCTTGGCGGCTATTAGTGGGTACGACAAACGCTAGAGGCGGAGCGCCAGTGGAAACAACGCGCGTGATAGCCTGTGGAAGTAGTCATTCCAATCTCGAAACAATCCAATGTCTGCCGAAGGAATCCGCCAGAGCGACCGGGTCAGCCTGCAAATGCAGGTCGATGCGTCGTGGCTTGCAGCCAATGGCGCGGAGTTCCGCCAGTGCGCCCAAACTCTCCTCGTGAGCCGGAACGGCGGAGTCATCCGCCTGCAGGAAAAGCTATTCCCGGGGCAAGACCTCACCTTGCATCGAAAGATGGAAGGCGGCCAGAGCAAAACGGTCCGGGCAAGGGTCGTGGCGGAAATCGATCGCGATCCGGAAGGGTTTATTTACGCGATTTCGATCCTTGAACCACTGCTGGACTTCTGGGATATCGAGTTCCCTGCACTGCATAAGGCCACGGAAGCGCTGGCACGGTTGCTTATGGAATGCAGTTTTTGCCAGAGGCGAGAGGTCGTGTACCTGAACGAGATGGAGCTGAAGTCCTTCGAAATACGCAAATGCGTGGCCCGGCACTGCAAGCACTGCGATTCACCGTCGATCTGGATTGAGGCACAGTCAAAAAGCAAGGCTGACGAGGCACTTCCCTCTCGCAACGCTGTGGAAGAGCACGTGACACCTCGGCGAAATCGCGCACGCGTGAAGGCGCGTCTGCTGGCCTGCATTCGCCGCCGGGGATTCCAGGAAGAAGTGGCCGTGTGCGAGGATTTGTCAAAGGGTGGAATCAGTTTCCGCAGCCGGAATCAATACCCCGAAGGCACGCGGCTGGAAGTGGCGGTGCCGTATACACCGGGAGCGGGAGCGATCTTTGTGCCGATCCGTATTGTGTCTTCCAAACCAATTTCTTCGGCAGGATTGTTCCGGCATGGAGCCGCGTACTTGCGGGTCCCAGATTAGGGTGTCAGCTTTCCAGCTTCCTGGCCAGCCAGGGGCGAAAGGATCAGGATCTCCTGCCAAGTAAGGATGCGTTTCTAGAAGTTGGCTGATGAGTTCTAGATAGAATGAAGTAGCTCTCGATCAGTTGGCCGGTAATACCGTCGCTCCAGATTCGAAGGCGGCTCTCTCTAGATCCTGATCAAGCGTGGCAAGCGGAACGCCGTGGCGGAGTGCCAATTCCAAGTAAGCCGCGTCATAGACAGTGATGCGATAACGATCCGCTAGATGCAAAGTGTTGCCCCAGGCTTGTGCGTCCGTATCGGCATCGACTTCGATCGGCAGCCTGCTGAGTTTTTGAATTGCCCCGTCCCGATAAGCTCCGTTGATTCGGTTTCGCCTTACAGCTATTTGGAGGGCGTTGGCAACTTCCAAACGCCACAGTGAAGGCACGACGGCTCCATCTTTAGCGACCGACTCAAAGAGTCCATCGCTTGCGGGGCTTTGTTCATCTTGGAGAACCCAACTCAATGCAACCGATGCATCTATCGCACATATCAAGGGCGTCCCTCGTTGATGAATTCCTTGATCGTGGCAGCATCCAGGTGCATGCCTTTTCTCATCTTCTTTATTTCTTCCACTGCCCGAAGAGCTGCTTCGCGGTCAAAAGGTTTTTTCATGGGAACAAGTCGCGCGACCTGCTTGCCATGCCGTGTGATAATGATTTCCTCGCCCTTTTCGGCCAGGTCAAGGAGATGTCCTAGTTTGTTTTTGGCCTCGAAAGCGCCTATCTCTTTCATACAAAGCACCTTATGTCAGGCTAGCTGCCATCTAGCTTACCTCTAGTTTAGTGCGTGCGCATTGATTTGTCCAGCCTCAACGGGTGACCATCGCGGGTCAAACAGGCTGGCAGTTTTTGGCTTGGGAGACCTGCTTTCGTTTAGAGCCGGTTCCGTTTAGTCCAGGGCGGATATCGTGGCTTGCTCGCGCCGACGGCGATGCAGGTAGCGCATGGCAATGTTGATGTAGACCTCTCCGCATGGAGTTTCAATACACATCACCATCGCTTCGGTGTCGACACTGCCGCCGAGACCTTGCTCGTCCATGTGCACTTCGGGCGGAAACACCTTGAAGCGAAAACCCTGGTCATTGAGGAGGGTGACGGAATTGCCGATCACCATATTGGCCAATTCGCAGACCGTTTCGCGGACAACTTGTTCGCTTTCCGGAAGTGGGCCGCCGGCAAGATGACTGGCGATGCGCATGGCAACTTCAGGAGCGAGATCGAGAATCACACGTCCCTCGATGTCGCCCTTGATGGCAACCAAAGCAGCTATGCCCTTACGCCGATAGGTATTCTCATCCATGGTCAGATCGGCGATTTTCGTTGGCGCCTGCAGCGATTCCGCGAACACCGCGTCCGCCGCGTTTATAAAAGGTTGAATGAGTTCCATCCTCATTAGAGGCTCTCCCCTGCAAGCGCCGCGGGCACGGCCGCGGCATGCGAATCGTCTCCCAAAACGTAGCGAAGAATTTCATAGAGAACTTCGGGCTTCACCGGCTTCTGGACAAAGTGCTTGGCCCCCTTTTGCAGCGCCGCCAGGATGTTTTCCTGGTAGCCGACAGACGACACCATGACGATGCGCGCGTCCGCGTGCTGGCGCACGATGCGCTCGACAGCTTCTATTCCCTCCATCTGCGGCATAGTGATGTCCATGAGGACGATGTCAGGTTTCGAGCGGTTGTACTCCGCGATGGCGGTCAGGCCATCACCGGCTTCCCCGGCAACTTCCCCGCCAAATTGCTCAATCATCTTAATGAGGTTCTTGCGGGCGAACACGGAGTCGTCCACGACCAGATAGCGCACGGGCTGCTGGTCTTTCCGAAGTAGCGCAGAAAACTCTTGCATGGCCTTCTCCTTTAGCTCCGTCTGCCGGGTCAGGCGCGCGGAGTTGGAACTGGAACCTTTTCGTTTTTGTCACTCTTGTCGGGCTTGTCCGATTTTTCAGAACCCTCTGATTTCTCACCGCTGGCATGGTGAGCACCATACTGTTGCACCAAGTAGGCGGCCATCGTGTCCAGCGATAGCACCTTGTTAGCGTAACCCTTGAGAACTGCGGCACGGGGCATGCTGCTGACAACGCACGAATCCTCGCTCTGGGCAATGGTCATTCCACCCGCAGCTTTGATTGCGCCGAGACCTTCCGCACCATCGTCGCCCATGCCGGTCATAAGCATGCCCACAGCGGTCATGGCAAACTCCTGCGCGACAGAGTGGAACAAGACGTCAACCGAGGGACGGTGCCCGTTGATCGGAGGTCCGTCGGAAAGCACCACCATCTCCCCCCGAGGCATGCGGCGAACCATCATATGGCGGTTGCCCGGGCAAATAAGTGCGCGCCCGGCAAGCAGCAAGTCTCCGGACTTTGCCTCCTGCACGTCCAGAGGGCAGCATTCATCCAACCGGTGCGCGAACATGTCCGTGAAGCCTTCCGGCATGTGCTGGACGATGACGAATGTGGCCGGGAAATCCCCTGGGATCTGTGAAAGAAGGTATTGCAGCGCATTGGGCCCCCCGGTGGAAATGCCAATGGCGATAATGCGATTCGGCGGAAGAGCCCGGCCAGTACGATTTTTCTGCGGCGCCGGAACTTCCGGTTCCTGCCTTGGAAGCCTCTTAGGGCCGCCCGCGCGTTTGGCAATTTTGATCTTCTCGACGAGTTGAAAAGCAATCGGATCCAAGTGACCGGCGGCGGCGTCCTGCGGCTTGGCAACAAAGTCGATGGCGCCAAGAGCTAGCGCTTTAAAGGTTGAATAGGCGCCTTCCTTCGAATGGGTGCTGAACACGATTACCGGAAGAGGGGCGGTGCGCATGATCGTACGCAAGGTCTCGATGCCGTCCATGCGAGGCATTTCAAGGTCGAGAGTCACCACGTCAGGCCGCAATTCCGCAATCTTCCGCAACGCGAACGCGCCGTCCATGGCGGTGCCGACAACTTCGATCTCCGGATCCCGCTCAAGGATGAGCGGGATGAGTTTCCGCATGAGCGCGGAATCATCAACGACCAGCACTCGGACGCGGTCTTTCATGCGATGGCTCCCAGTGGGATGGACCGGGACAATTTGCTGAGGATGGCTGGCACATTCAGTATCAACACCACCGTGCCGTCGCCGAGAATGGAGGCCCCGCTAACAAGGTCGCTGGATACGATCTCCCCTGGCAGCGCCTTAATCACCAGTTCTTCCTCCCCAACCATGCTATCCACCACAAGTCCAAAGCGCTTTTCGCCTTGGCCAATCACTACCACAAAATGTTTCTTTTTTGTTGCGCCCGACGAATCCACCGCGTGGATTCGGCTCAGCGTGTCCAGGCGCACCAGCGTAAGAATCTGCTCGCGAAGGCGAAGCACTTCCCGCTGATCAACGCGATGAATCTCCTGCTCATTAATACGCGCAATCTCAACGACGGACGACAGCGGCACCGCGAACAGACGCCCGGCCACGCGGAACAACAGCGTCTGGATGCTCGCCAGGGTCAGGGGCATGCGAAGCTGAATGGTGGTCCCTTTTCCCTTCACAGAGGAAACGTGCACCGTGCCCTTCAGGCGGTCAAGAACGGTGCGAACGACGTCCATTCCCACACCACGGCCAGAAACCTCGGTGACTACGGTGGCGGTAGTGAAACCAGGCTCGAAGATGAGATTGAGGATATCCTGCTCCATCAGGCGCTCGGCATCTTCCGCCTTGACCAGCCCGTTGCGCACGGCCTGATTACGAACCATGTCGAGATCGATGCCACGTCCGTCATCCAGAACTTCCAGAACAACCTGCGTACCCTGATGATAGGCATTTAAAGAAACCGTGCCTCGGGCAGGCTTGCCGGCGCTCAGGCGATCATCGGCAGGCTCGATGCCGTGGTCGACTGCGTTGCGAACCAGGTGGCTGAGAGGTTCGGCAAGGGCATCCAGAATGCTCTTATCCAAGTCCGTTTGTTCGCCTGCCACCTCGAGAGCAACATCCTTGCCACAGAGCTTAGCCACATCCCGAACAACGCGCGGAAAGCGCCGGAACAGTTGCTCGACCGGCACCATGCGAATCTTGAGAACGCACTTGTGGAGTTCGTCGAGGACGCGCGACTGAAACGCGAACGCCTCCGCGAGTTTGCCGCGGACCGGATCTCTTGCGTGCTGTTGATCAAACTCGGTGAGCGTGCGATGGAGCATCGACTTGCCAATAATCAGCTCCCCAACCAGGTTCATAATGGCGTCGATTCGCCCGGAGTCCACGCGAATGGTGCTTTCTGAGACTGCGGCGACAGCCGAAGCGCCAGCGGTTTGTTTTGCAGTGGCCTGGCCATGCCCATCCGTGCTGCCGGAACTGCGCTGCGCTGCCTGGGCTTCGAGGATGTCACCAAGAAGTTCGTGTTCCGCAGTCTCTGCCTGCGTCGCTTTTTCGATGCGCAGGTCCGAGACCACCGATGGAATACGGCAGCGATGCGAGATATGTTCGACAGGATGCGCGCTGGCGAGGGCAGCTTCAACGATTTCGACCGATGCCGCGGCCAGATTGTCCTCCGGCCGGAGCGCAATGACCGTGCCGCAAGCGTGGAGTACATTGCGGACCAGTTGAAACGCTGCGGCACGCATGGCGCTGTTCGGATCGATGCGCAACGCAATGTTGTACACAGTCTCGCCGCGAAGGACCGCTTCGGAAACCATCAGGCACTCATATTCGTTCCAATGGAAACTCGCCGGTATAGTGGGCGCATTGGTTTCACCGGAGGGGTGTTTGACGGCCGGGGCTTGCAGCAAGCGATGGATCAGGGTACGAAACGGATCAACCGAGGGAGGCTCCAGCTGCTTTTGGTAAGCGCCGAGCATGCTTTCGAACAAATCGACCGCGGAAAGCACCACTTCAACGAGCATGGGACCATGCGACTGTGCCACTTGAAGGGTGAGAACATCTTCCATCTCATGAGCAATTTCACTGAGCTTGCTATAGCCGCAGGCCGCCGAGTCCCCTTTCAGTGTATGAACGGCGCGGCGCACCCCTCGGAGCAGTTCTTCATCAGCAGGACGCTTCTCCAACTGAAGGCCCACGTCATTGATGACCTGGAGCAATTCCGCAGCGCTTTCAAAGAAAAGCGCGCGAAGTTCCGCCCCGCGATCCTCGGGCAAGAAGCTCAAGAACTCACCTCAATCCGCCTGTAAGCGGTGCCATTGTTTTCATGGACCATCTTGAACTTTTGCGTTAAGCCAAAAAGGCTTTCGGCGTGGCCGACGAACAGAAACCCTCCAGGATTCAAGCAATGCCAGAACTTCTCAATCAGACGTTTCTGTTCGGCCTCGTCGAAATAGATCATCACGTTCCGGCACAGAATCATGTCGTTGCGGCGAGGCAGAAACTCAGTTTTCAGGTTGTGGAAGTCGAACTGAACCAGCTCCTTCAATTGCGGTTTGACCGAGTACTTGTCAGCGGACTTTTCAAAATAACGGAGGCGGGTGGTGTAATCGACAGGTTCCATCTGGACTTCGGTGTAGATTCCCTCCTGCCCGGAGCGCAGGCTGGCATAACTGATATCGGAGGCGACTATCTCCAGCTTCCATGGTGGGGGAATCAACGGCTTGGGAGAGGGCATTTCGAAGGGCAGCGGATTGCGCAGATAATAATAAGCAAGCGCGTCGCAGATCAGGATGGCCACGGAATAAGGCTCCTGGCCGGCGGAACAACCAGCGCTCCAGACGCGCAGGTTCCAGTCACGACGCTCCTGCTTGTGGTGCAGGATTTCTTCCAGCGCGCCTTTTTGCAGCAGATCGAGTTGGGGGCGATTGCGGAAAAAGCTGGTTTCGTTGACGGTAAGATTTTCGAGGAGCAGGGCGAGCTCATTGCGGCCTTCGCGGCTGGTCAGCAGGCGGTAGTAGCTGTAGAAGGAGTCAAGCTGGCAGGCCTTCAGACGGCGTTGCAACCGGTCCTTCAGAAAATGAGAGCGGCGCTCGTCGAAGTACATTCCGCACTCCTGATAGACGAGCGTCTGGAGGAGCTTGAGCTCCGCTTCCGTAAGCTGAATTTGTGCGATGATCGTTCCCATGCTGGCTAGTTGCGGCCCTTCGGACGACGGTAGCGCTGCACTTTCGCGCAATTACGCTACCGCAACAACTCGACGGGTTCCGCGACCTCCTCTAACTTTTTGTATTCCGGCTGGCGCAGTAGCCTGGCGATGTCCAGGAGAATGATGAGGCGGCCCTTTAGCTTGCCTACGCCGGTCACGTAACTCGATTCGCCTTCGGCAAAGACGCTCCCCGGTGGTTCGATGTCGGAGGGAGGAATTTTGAGGACCTCGGATGCGGAACTGACTATCAGGCCGAGGAGCCTGTTATCCAGTTCAACCACGAGAATGCGGTTCTTTTTGTCCGGCTGAACCGCCGAACTTCCGAATCGTTTGCGCAGGTCCATGACCGGGATGATTTTCCCGCGAAGATTAATGACGCCCTCGATCAAGTCTGGAGCATTGGGAACCGTGGTGATCTCTGGGACACGGACGATTTCGCGCACGGAACCGATCCGGACACCATAGGTTTCTGTTCCGATGTGGAATCCAACGAGCTGGCAGTCTTTCTCCATGAAATGCTCCGTATTAGGAACGGCTAACTTCGGCTAATTCGTATTCTTGAGGCTCCTGCTGCGAAAGCGGGCGGCGGTGCGAAGAAGGACCTTCGCGGCGCTGGCGAACCTGGGTGGCGCGTTCGATTACAAAGCGATCCATATTGTCGAGCAGGTTGCGCGAGAGCTTGAGCATCTGTTCGGCGGCGGCGGAAAGCTCCGTGGAACTGGATGCGGATTGTTGAACAAGTTCGCGCATCTTGTCCATGGCGCGGACCACGGCCTGCGCGCCGGAGGCCTGTTCCTCGACCGCGGAATTGATTTCCTGGGTTATCTCCGTCAGGCGATTGGTGGCCTTGGCGATCTGTGAGGAGCCCACCGACTGTTCGCTGGTGGCGGCCCCGATCTCCTGAGAGAACTTGTAAACCTCGGTTACGACGTCGGAGATTTTGTGGAGCGCGGATCCGAGCTCATTGCCGAGGCTCAGGCCTTCTTCGACAATGCGGGTGCTGTGTTCCATGTTTTCGACCGCCTGCCGCGCTTCGCGCTGGATGCTCTGGATGAGGTCAGCGATTTCCTTGGTGGACTGGGTGGACTTTTCCGCAAGCTTGCGAACCTCGTCGGCAACTACCGCGAAGCCGAGGCCATGCTCCCCTGCGCGCGCGGCCTCAATGGCAGCGTTTAGAGCAAGAAGGTTGGTTTGTTCCGCAAGGTCGTCAATGACTTCGATAATTTTCCCGATATCGTCGGCGCGATGGCCCAGAATATTGATGATTTCCGCCGAGGATTGAATCGCGCGATTGGTGCGGTTCAGGCCGTCTGTGGCTTTTTCCATTGTCTGGATGCCGGTGCCAACTTCCTCGCGGGATCGATTGGCGATATCCAACAGAACCTTGGCGGTATCCGCCACGCGCTGTATGGAGGTCACCATCTGATCTATCGAAGCTGAGGTCTCCGCCACGCTGGACGCCTGCACCTGGGTATTCTTGACCACGTTTTGCACGTTTATGCTCATCTCGTGCATCGTGCTGGTTACTTCTTCAATGGCGGAGGAAGCCTGGACGCTGACTTTGGCGGACTCATCCGCCGCACCAGCTACTTGGCTCGAACCCGCCGAAACCTGGGAGGCGGCGTCGCGCGTGGTCCGCACGATTTCCTGTAAGCCATGGGCCATGCGCACGAAGGCGTTGCCCAACGTGTCGCGCTTCGAACGAGGTGTGACTTCCACCGTGAGGTCGCCCTCTGCAACAGCCATAGAAACCGCCGCCATTTCCTTCAAGTACGCCACCATGTTGTTGAAGGTGGTGGCGAGGGCGCCGATCTCGTCGTTGCGGTGGATGTCAATGTTTTGATCCAGGTCGCCCGAATCGCCAATCTCCCGGGCAACCGTGATCAAGTGTTGCAACGGCTCGGTAATGGACTTGGCGGTCTTAATCGCACCGATAACTCCAAAAGCAATCGCTGCCAGAGTGCCCAAGACGATGATGACCCCGCTAATGAAGCTGGCTCGAGAAGCGAAGTTCTGCGAATCAACCAGCGCTTTGCTGATATCCAAGTTCGCCTGATCCAAAACCGCGGAAGACTTTGTCAACCACGAGGTCGGGTCTTTCTGCAGGTAAAAGATCTGCAAGTCGGAGACGGTAGCGTCGCCGGAATCGACCTGGTGGCGCTTGGCCAGTAGGGGTTTGGCAAAATTGTCCGCCCAACTGGCCTCCGTGCTCTCCACTTGAATCAGCGCGGTGCGCAGGAAGTCATTGGTGGACTGCGCTTCCCCACGCTTGATGTTGTCGTTGAGTTCGCTGAAGCCGTGATTGACTTTCTCCTCGTCACGCGGATCGCCGCTGAGCAGAAAATTGTTCAGGTTCAGGCGGTCCAGCATGATCTGGTAGCGAACAGCCTCCGCGGTGCGCACGCTTTCAAGCGTGGCGGCAGCTTCGTTGCTTGCGGACCGCGCTTTCCATAGGGCCCCAAGGTCCACAAACAGAAGCAGGGCAAGAATGCCTAGAATTACGCCGAATCCTCGATAGAGTTGCTTTCCGATTGTCATCGCGTCACTTCCTCCACTCCCGATACATCCGGATCATCATCGAATCGTTGCACATCCGTGGCGGCAACCCGCCTCTTTTCTACTGCTTGAATTCAAACTCTACAGTTTGTGTGGTCTCCTCGGGAGCCGACTCAAACTTCCAGTCCTTGACCGCTTCCAGGCAGGGCTGAAGGAGCACGGGATGACCGCCGACGGGGCGTGCGGTCTTTACATGACCATCGGGAGCAATCACTAGCTCGATCTTTACCTTGCCCGAAAGATTCATTTTGCGGCCAAGAGCGGAATACTGTGGATTGACTTTGGATTTGACCTTGCGCTTACCTTCTTCGCCAACGACCTGTTGAGCTGACGCGATGGCAGCGGCCAAAACGGCCGTCGCAGCAACCGCGATCATCCGCTCACCCCATGAAGTTCGCATGGACCCACGCCCTCCCGGCGACGGGAAACTACCCCTTGGGAGGAAAGGCAAGTGGAGTGCCAGTGCATTTCGGACTATTTCATAAGCTCCCTTTTCTTAACGTAATCGACATAAGCATCCTTCTTTCATATGAGTAGAGCACCCTTCGGACGAACACACTCCTCGGCGAAGAAACCGAACTTGTCTCATGGCAGGGCGCAAACCTGTGTGAGGTCTCACGCTGAGACGTTGGGTGTGGACTGGCAAAGCGGACAGGTTAACGAATGCGCGTCACATTTCGGAACGGCGATTGACTCAGAATGAGATTCCTCAGTAGCGTGGAGTTGTGTGATTTCTTAATTTGAGACACACGCAAAGCCCCTCAGCCCCCCATGCGTGAACCGAACAGTATCCCGAAACGACATACCGCGAGCAATCGCACTCGCAAGAATCTCGGCCCTACTTCCGTTGATATTGCCCACGAATTCATGGACCTGGCAGTTGAAGCGGCTCATTGCCGTGAATTGCCTATCTTCCTCGCGGGTCTTGCGGCACGTGCCGCGGAAATGCTGAAAGCCGAATGGGGTGGTTTGGGTGAGATCGTTGGGAGCAGGGTGGAACTGCACCAGCAAGATTTGAGCATCCCAGCCAATGAAGAAGAACGAAACTGGATCATAGATAAGGTAATGCAGCGGCGCGCGGTCTTAGAGATTTTACCGTGGGGAGGAAAAGCTTCCTACTGCGCCTTCTATCCCATCTACGCCAGCGACCATGAGTTGATGGGCACTCTCTGCCTTGCCCGGGACACCGCGGATATTTCCGCCGCGGACCAGAGGTTGCTCGCTGCGCTGGGTAGTTATGCTGCGCTGGTCATGGAGAAGGTGCGGCGTTTTTCGCAACTGGAGCGTTCGAAGAAGCAGTGGGTCGAGGATATAGACGCAATCAGCGACTACATCGTGGTCCACGATCAAGCGTGGAACATTGTGCGCACCAATCGGTCTCTGGCTACACATCTGGGCATCCCGCCGGTGGCTCTGGTGGGAGAGCCGATGAACAGTTTGAAGCACATCGCCGAGACCGGAACTGCGCTTCCCTGCCCCTTCTGCCAAAACACCTACCAGTCGCACGAAGAATATATTGCCACGCGGGAGGGGCGCACCTTCCTGGTCTCGACCTCACGCACCAGAGGGGCTGCGGACGAAGACGGACGCACGATTCACGTCCTCAAAGACATCAGCGATCGCCGGGAGGCCGAGCGTCGCTACCGCGAATTGTTTGACAATATCCAGGAAGGACTGTTCTTCGCTACACCCGAGGGGCAGTTTCTGGACGTGAATGATGCCATGGTCCGCATGCTGGGTTACCAGTCGCGCGAGGAACTCCTCCGCGCGGATGTGAGCGCGCACCTCTACCCCACTCGCGCAATCAAGGAGCGCCTGGTACAAGCAATCGCGGAGCATGGGACGCTGCGGAACTACCAGGAAACCTTGCGCCGCAAAGATGGCAGCCTGCTCCACACCATGCAGAACATCAGCGCGGTTCGCGACGCCCAGGGAAAGGTGGCGCAGATCCGCGGGCTGATGCTGGATGTCACCGAACAAAAAATGTTCCAGTCGCAATTGCAGCGCGAACGCGACTTTAACCAGAAGATTCTGAATACTACGCAGAGCATGATTCTGGTACTCGACACCGCCGGTCTTATCAGCTACGCGAACCGTCGCTGTTTTGAGGCGGGCTATCGCGAGGCGGAATTGATCGGGCAGCCGCTGGTGCGGCGGGTGGAGGCTTCTCACCGGAAAGACTTCGAGGCGGCACTGCAGACAACCGCCAATGGGCAGCAGGTGGAAAACCTGGAGTTGCGCGTAAAACGCAGCGACGGCTCGATGGGCCACTTCTCCGTTAGCTTGAGCCCAATGCGCGATGAAGCAAACCAGGTGAACAATGTGGTTGTGGTGATGACCGACATTACCGACGCGGTGCTTTTGCAGGCGAAATTCGCGCACACCGAAAAGATGGCCACGATCGGACGGTTGGTCTCCGGCGTGGCACATGAGGTGAACAATCCCCTGGCGGCCATCCTCGGATTCACGGACCTGCTGCTGGAAGACCCCAAAATACCAGCTTCGGCCCGTGAAGAGCTGCAGATAATCTTGCGAGAGACACAAAGAACCAAAGAGATAGTGCAAGGGCTGTTGAGCTTTGCCCGGCAGCGCCCCGCGCAGCGCGAGCCCATGCAGGTAAACGCTATCCTGCGTCAAACGATTAAGCTTCGCAGTTACGACTTTTCAAGCCATGGCGTTGACGTCAGCGAGGAGTTCGACGAAAACTTGGAGACTGCCATGGGTGATCCCCAGCAGCTCCAACAGGTGTTCCTGAATATCCTGAACAACGCCTACGATGCCATTCAAGATTCCGCCAATCACGGTAAAATTCGCATCCGTACACGGCGTACCACGGACTCCATTGAAATCGCCTTTGTCGACAACGGCACAGGAATCGCCGATCCGGAGCGCATTTTCGACCCTTTTTTTACCACCAAGCCGGTCGGGAAAGGCACGGGGCTCGGGCTGAGCATCTGCTATGGCATCGTGCGGGCGCATGGCGGAGAGATTCTCTGCTGGAACAATGAGGGTGAGGCCGGGAGCACTTTCGTGGTGCGTCTGCCGATTGCCACCGAATCCGCGCTCGCGGCGGCGGCTAATGAGGCGGGCCGATGAGCGCATCCAAAACAAATCCCGCGCTCGCGCCGATACTCCTTATTGAGGACGAACCGTCCGTAAGCGCTTTCGTTCGCACCGCCCTGGAACGGCGCGGTTATCTGGTGGTACAAGCCGCCACCGGCGCCGAAGGTCTCCATGAACTTTCCACGGGAAACTACGCGGGTGTGATATCCGATATTCGCATGCCGGGAAACATTAACGGCGCCGATGTGCACAAATGGATTCAGCGTCACCGGCCGGAGCTGTGCGAGCGCATTATTCTGATTAGCGGGGACACGGCGAACAGTGAAACTCAGTCTCTGTTGTCCAGCAGCACAACCCCGTGCATCGAAAAGCCTTTTCGGGTCCAAGAATTGATTTCCACCGTGGAGACGACTTTCGGAAAACCATGAGCGACGATCTAAAAATTAAACTTCTGGTAGTGGACGACGAGCAGAGCATCCGCCGGCTGTGCATGACCATCGGCACTTCGTTAGGGTTTGCCTGCGATGAGGCGGAGAGCGCGGAAACAGCCGCCGCCCGGCTGGAAACCGATCCTCCCGAGTTGGTGTTGACCGATTTGAAGCTTCCAAGCCAGTCCGGCGTGGAATTATTGAAACAGATCAAAGGGGTGTTGCCAAGGACGGAAGTGGCCATCATGACCGGACACGGCTCCATCGAATCCGCCGTGGATGCCATGAAGCTCGGCGCCTACGATTACATCGAAAAGCCATTTCGTGTCGAAAAAATGCGCCTTCTTCTGCAGCGCATGGCGGAAAAAGTACGTCTGGTCAATGAAAATGCGTTTTTGCGCGACAAGGTCAGCACCGACGAAAACCTCGATGGCATTATCGGGACCTCCGCCGGAATGCAGGATGTGCTGCGCATGATCTCACGTTTGAAGGATACGCGAACGGCCGTGCTGATTTCCGGAGAAAGCGGAACGGGCAAGGAACTTGTCGCCCGTGCGATTCACTTCCGCGGCGCGCTGGCGCAATCCAGCTTCGTGGCGGTGGATTGCGGCGCTCTGGTTCCCACGCTCATGGAGAGCGAACTGTTCGGTTACGAAAAGGGAGCGTTCACGGGAGCGACCCGAACGAAGGCGGGACTGTTTCAAGCCGCCAATGGTGGAACTCTCTTCCTGGATGAAATCGGTGAGCTGCCGCTCGAGATGCAGACTAAGCTGCTACGCACTCTGCAAGAGAAAGAGGTCAGGCCGGTTGGTAGCAATGAAAAAATAAATGTTGATGTGCGCGTCATTGCCGCGACGAACCGGGACCTGGAAGCGGCCTACCGCGCCGGGACCTTTCGCAAGGATCTCTATTTTCGGCTGAATGTCGTGACCGTGCACATTCCTCCGCTGCGCGACCGCCGCTCGGACATTCCCATGCTGGTGCATCACTTCTTGAATCGCTATACCCCTGGAATGCAGCTGCATGTCACTGCCGCCGCGATGAAGAGTTTTTTGCAGTACGACTGGCCGGGGAATGTGCGTGAACTGGAGAACTGCATCGCCCGAGCGGTGACTCTCGGCGACCACGAAACCATCGATGTGCAGGATTTGCCTCCAGCCATTCGCACGGAGCAGCCCGCTAATAATGAAATGTCGCCTCAAGATGCTGCTTCTCTCTCGACGACAGCGTTAGCGGAAATGGAGAAGATGACCATTTTGCGCGTTTTCGAACAGGCTCACGGCGATAAAGCACTAGCCGGGAAAATGTTGGGGATTAGCCGCGCCACGCTCTATCGCAAACTAAAGCGCTACAACATAGCATTGCGCGGATCCGCCGAAAAAATGGATAAGGCTGCGGAAGTCCACGCTGTCGGTACCTGAGGCGCGTCTCAAAGAGAAGGGCCTGTGGCACAAGGAATGCTGAGACAGGGTGTTTCAGCGTGAGACGACCATAGACCCCCAAATCCACAGGAAAACTGTAAGCCATTTACTTTCAATCCATTCCAAGCCTCCCACGCTAACCCCGTCTTTTGGCTTCCGGCGTGCATTTCCCTTCTCGGGACAGTGCGCCCTTGGTTGAGTCTGGTGTGTACCCTTGCCTGACAGGACCAGGACTCGCGACATGCGCACGGCAAACGACTACGGACTGCTTGGAAATGACAATCGCGGCTGACGAACGGGAATGCACGGAGCAGCTGGCTCGGTTTTTTCCAAAACTTCCGGCAGTTCGAATTCCCGTGCAAGTCACGCCGCGAAGACCGGGCCAGGCCAGGCTACGAGAAGCAACGGTGGTGGAGTACGGCACAAAGGAATACGCCATTTTCCTTTCGACACTCTCGTTGGAGTTTGATGACCGTGTACGACTTGTTCGAGATGGAGGAGGACATCCGGCGGAGGCAGCGGTAATCGCTTTGCAGTATCACGACGGCCGCAAAGCCGTCGCGGTGCGATTTCTGGATGGCCCCTGCGAATGGATGATGCACCCGTGAACAAACTGATCACAACCCTGAATTTGTCTGGACCGCCAAAGCCTGATGCTTCGCGTCAAGCTCAATGGGAGGAAGCTCGCTCCGTTTTCCCCATCTACCTTGCGCTGGCCAAGCATCTGCAGTACGACATTCCCTTCCCACAGAATAAGCGGGTTCTGCCGGAGAAATCGGAAGGCCTTCTTTTCGCCCAGGTGCATACCTGGCTGGACTCCGTGGACCAACAGGTTCAAGTTCATCAACTGCGACACCTACTGCAGACGACCACTTTGAACGCCAGCGAGAGTGGGCTCCGTGCGCTAATCATGCGGCATTTGCGGAAGCCCTCGAAAACCACCACGGACAGAGACAAGATCGATTTCCTGCTGGTTCAGTATTTCGCCTTGTGTGCGCCCGCCAAGATCTACCACAAGCAGATCGAGCTCGGCGACGTCGCGCAGGTCATGAAGCCCGTACTCGGAGATGTTGATGCAACGCCCCTGACTTGGTGCGACCCGCTGGAAAAGATGATCGTGGAGCTACGCACCTTCAAGAGCCTTCGCGAGATTCTGAAAACCAATTTCATCGAACAAGGCCGCAAAGTGAAGGAAGGCGCGGGGGGGATGTTCTACGACTCTTCCGCACTGGTTGCCTTTGTCCGCTTCAACTTCCTTCTCCGCCGCACGCTTATCGAATTGATGCACGCGGACCTTATTTACATCCGCTCCGGAATTAATCATCTGGATACCGCAGGCGCGAAAACGGTGGATTGCCAGGCTTTCGGGCTAACTTCCGCCGAGCCGATCAACCAGGTCCGGCAACTTGCCGACGACTGGAAGCAGCCCTTCCAGAGGGAATACACCGAACGCACGGTGAATCAGGCCTTTGAGAAGCTGCTGGCCTTGCGCGCCGATGTGGAGCGAACCATTGAGCGTGTCATCGGGAAGCCCGTGGAAAGCGTTCCAGCAAAGCGCGGGCCAGAGTCTGCCGCTCGCGAGGTCGCCAGCGTGGCGGCGTCAACCGCAAAGCCAGGAGGGAAAGCTGCAGCGGCGGGAGAGAAGACTGGGGACGCAGAGCCAGCCCTCGATTTTGAGAATTGCATGGAGAAGGTGTGGGAACAGTTAATCTCCGCGCCACCTTCCCGCGGCCGGTCTATGACCACCGTTAAGATCGGAGGAGCGCGGTTGCTCATGTCCTCTTGGGAGGTCGCGGCGTTTGTCAGTGAAGACGGCCCGGCGGCGGAAGACTTGCGGCGGGCGGTCGTGGCAAGAGCACTGGTGACTTCGGCCCTTGAACAAGCAAAGCTATCCGGCAACGCGACCGGTCTTGATCGTTCGTTGCCGATCGCGCGCATGGAGGTTTCCCGCCTGCAAGAACGCGTGGAAGCAGCCAAGCAAGCCAAAGACACGGAAGCGGCGGTAAATCTCGGAATTAGCACGAAGCGCCTGTTGTCGGCGCTGGATGAAGCCGAAAAGTTTTGATTCCCCGCGCTGTAATCAGGGCTGACATGGAAACCAGTCAGAGAGCGGACTTCCTTTGCGAATGACGAATGCACTGATCCTTACGGATGACGGGGAATTCGCCCGCTTGCTCTCGGCGTGCTGGCAGATGGAACGCCAGTTGCCGGGGCTGTCCGTGGTCACGAGCGATCTGTGGAAGGACGGAGAAGCAGTTGTTTCCGATCTGATCGTGATTGGGCCGCTAAGAGAAGGAAAGCTGGCTGAGATCCTGCGTTCCATCGCTCCGACCACGGCCATAATTCTCTGCGCGCCCTCTGAAGCAAAGGAACTTGGTGCGCTACGGAAGAGATATCCACGATTGTTGCATGTACCGCTGCGGGAGGACTGGACTCAGGTGGTTCTACTGGTCGCCGGAGAATCTTTGCGGCGGACCGAGTCCCTGCGGTTGGCGAAACGGGCGGAGCAGAGAGCGGCACAGAATGCCAACGACGCGATGCTGGGTCGCTACATGATGGATATGAAGCACTGCGTCAACAATGCCATGACTTCGCTGCTTGGGAATGCGGAACTGCTGCTATTGGAACCCGGGCAGCTTTCGAGTCAATCGCTGGGGCAGATCAAGACCATCCACACCATGGCCTTGCGGATCAACGAGGTCATGCAACGATTCTCATCGCTGGCAAGTGAAATGAGGGAGGATGAGACGTCTTCTCAGGCTGAGACGGAGGACGCGGATGCCCCGCTCTTTCCTCACCATTGAGGCTTCCTCGATTGCACCTATCTTACTTGTTTCCAAGGGCTTAAGAAACTAGGCACCAAAGCCCAAGAAAACCACAAGCTGGCCGCTGACGTGCAATTTTCCGTATTGGAGAACTACGTGGAGTAGAAGCTCGTGCAGAAAAAAGTGCTCATCGTCGATGATTCGCCGGCGCAAGTGAAGCTGATTCAGGCCTTGCTCGAACCCGAAGGCTACTGGCCGGTAGGCTTAAACGATCCGAAGCGCGTGGAAGAAGCCATCGCTGCGGAGAGGCCCAACGTGATTCTGCTGGACGTAGTGATGCCGGAGCGCAATGGGTTTCAAGTGTGCCGGGAATTGAAGGGCAACGTGAAATTCAACGCCATCCCCGTGATTCTGGTGACCTCGAAGGACACGGCAAGTGACCGTTATTGGGGTCAGCAACAAGGCGCGGATGGCTACGTCACCAAACCATTTACGCGCGAAGAGCTTTTGCGGGCTGTGCGACGGTTTGCCTGAACAGGTGAGAGGAACACGCCGGAATGGACGAAGACTTCCAACTGACACCGATTCCCGCAGATGCGGAGATCGGGGAATTGCTTGAGGCTTTGGCGCCCGGCGGGGATCGGCCGCCGGAATCGCAATACTGCGTTTTTCGCAGTGGGCGCGAACGCTTCTGCCTGCCGGTGCTCGACGTGGAAGAGGTCCTGGAATGGCCGTTGGTTACGAAGGTGCCGCTGGCGCCCGGATATATGCTGGGGATTTTCAATTTGCGCGGAGCGATTGTGCCCCTGATTGATATCGCGCTGACCGAAGGCCGCCGCGCGGGCCTGCTGCCGAAGCATGTGGTCGTGGCCTCATTACGCGGCGACGGACATCACGACGATTTGCGCCTGGGAATCGCCGCGGACGAAGTAGTGGGAACCTATTCGGTAAATGCAGCGGAAGATTTATTGCAGGAAGCTCCAGAAAACGTGCCGCACTGCGTGGGCATGCTGCGGCATGAAGACCGGTTGGCGCTGGTGATTGACCTGCGCCGGCTGCTGGAAGTGTACCCGGGGCCGAGTATTTAGTCAGTTCAGCAACGAGTTTGGGAGGAAGTAATGAAATCGCGACTCAGTACAACAATCTGGACGCTGGTTATCTTGAACGGCGCCGCACTATTCGCCGTGCTGGGCCTGGCCTATTACGCGGGACGCCAGGCAGGCAACACCACCGGCACGCCCTTTGATCCGAGCGGGCTCATCGTCCCGGGTGTCGTTAGTCTTGGCATGACCATCATCCTGGCATGGAGGCTCGGTGGTTCGATTCTTTCTCCCATACATGAGCTCTCGGAGTTTTCCGAGCGGCTCGCGGCGGGAGATGCCAAGGTGCGCGCCAACGTTTCCTCGAGCGATGAGTTCGGCTACATCGCTGAGAACCTGAATCGCGCGGTGGCAAAGGTCTCCAAGGCATCGAGTAATCAGGAAGCGAACGACTCTCTACAGCGCAGCATCACCGACCTTCTGGCGGTCATTAACCAGGTGGCCCGCGGCGATCTTACCCTCCGCGGGAAGGTCACCAACGACGCACTGGGCAATGTTTCTGATTCCATCAACTACATGCTCGACAATTTCACCAAGGTTCTGGAGCGCGTGCGCAAAGCCGCCATGGAAGTGACCGCCTGCTCGAACAACATTCTTGTCGCCGCCGATCAGATGCAAGCCGGCGCCACGCAGCAAGACCAGGAGATCACCAATACCTCCAGCGCCGTCGAAGAGCTGACAGTATCGATGAAACAGGTGTCCAACAACGCCGAAGCCAGCGCGGAAGCAGCCCGCCGAGCGCTGGACGCCGCCGAACAAGGCAACCGCGCCGTGCGCGACACCCTCGACGGCATGCAGCGAATCCGATCTTCGGTACAGGCAACGGCGAAGAAGATCAAATCCCTGGGCGATCGTTCCCTGGAGATTTCGGAAATCATCAACGTCATTAACGACATTACCGAGCAAACGAACTTGCTGGCGCTGAACGCCGCGATTGAGGCGGCCCGGGCCGGTGAGGCGGGGCGCGGATTCGCCGTCGTGGCCGACGAGGTCCGAAAGCTGGCCGAACACTCCCGCAGCGCGACCAAGGACATCGCGGCTCTCATCAAGGCCATCCAGGCGGAGACGAACGAAGCCGTGGTGGTCATGGAAGACGGCACCAAGGAAGTCGAGTCCGGCGCGACGCTGGCCGATCAAGCCGGGCGCGCACTGGACGCAATCTCCAGCGTGGTTCGCCAGTCCGCGGAGTTGGTGCAGGAAATTTCATTAGCCTCCAAGCAGCAAGTGCGCGGGACAGAAGGCGTAGCGCACGCGATGCAGATTATTTCAAACATTACGCGGCAGACTTCCCAGGGCACCCGCAGCACGGTCACGACGGTCAGCCAGCTTGTGAAACTGTCCGACCAGCTGAATGAGGCTCTGGCTCAATTCCGCGCTAACGCCAAAGGCGGAGTGGCAACCGAGGAGTTGGACCATCGACCAGTCCCCGCAGGTGCTATTCGATAGTGATGCAATTCCGCCCCGGCCGTTTGCCGGGGCAAGAGCGGGAAGACCATGAGCGAACGCCACGGGGCGGGATGTGGTTTGAACGAACACGAACTGAGCGAGATCCGCATGCTGATCGAAGAGCGGACAGGAATTCATTTTGACGACTCGCGAGAGAGATTCTTCTCGACGAGGGTCCGCGAACATCAGCGCGAGCGAGGCTATGCGCGCGGAACAGATCTCTTCCGGGCGATTCGGAAGACCAACGTCGAGTATGAAGCACTCTTAGAGAAATTACTGACCCAGGAAACCACGTTCTTTCGCTATCCGGCAGTATTCGAGGCCTTCGAAAAACGCGTTTTGCCGGAATTGCACGTAAAGAAGTTCTGGAAGAACCCGAGGACTTTGCGGGTGTGGAGCGCAGGCTGCTCGACGGGCGAAGAGCCATATTCCATCGCCATCACGGTGCTGGACACGTTGTCGTTCGCGGATGCCTGGGACGTGGAGATTCTGGCCACCGATATTGGCCGTGTGGCGCTGAAGAATGCGGAACGCGGAATCTATGCGGGCCGCAGCATTGCCAGCGTAAATGAAAAGCAGCTTGCCGCGCACTTCTCAGCCGCGGATGGCGGCTACCAGGTAAAAAAAAGGATTCGCAAAATTGTGAGCTTTGCGCAAATGAACCTGGCGTCGCCTGTGTACGTGGGGCGAATGGACCTGATTTTCTGCATGAATGTACTGATCTATTTTACGGAAGAACGCCGGCGAGCGCTGGTGCAGCGCTTTTACGATGCGCTGGAACCCGGCGGCTACCTGTTTTTGGGCCATTCCGAATCCATATCAAAAATGCCGGTGAAGTTTCAGGCCATCGTGTTAGGTGACTGTATATTGTACCGGAAGCCGACCGCCGAAGAGTTGCAGAAGCCGGAACTGGTTGGGGAGGTCCGCGCGTGAGCACCCCCGACCGCGAAGCCATCGAGCTGTTCCTCCAGGAAGCCTCGGAGCACTTGCAGTATTTGCGCGAGTACGTGGGAGTGTTGCAGGAGAATTCGCCCCGGCGCGAGGATGTGGAACGGCTGTTTATCGCCGCGCACACGCTCAAAGGAACTTCGGCAAGCTACGGGTTCCCGCGCTTCTCAGAAATTGCCGGAAAGTTGGCGCATGTTTTTCAGTATGCTCTGAACGCCCCTCTTGGAGACGATCTCCATGGGCCGCTCACGGAATTCCTCTCCGACGGCATTTCCCTTCTGGAAGCAAGCTTGTTGGAAATCAGCGACACCGGCCAGGAAAAGATTGAGGATGTTGCGGCGTTCAAGGAGCGCTACCGCTTTGCCTTCCCCCCAGAGCCACCGCCGCTGAACCTGAGCATGCCAGAGCCGCCAGTTCAGCTCGAGGCGGCAATTCAGACCGAAGTGCCGGATTCAGTTCAACTTCAGACTGGGCTGACGGGTTCCTATTTTGACGCACTCCCCTTGGACGACACAGTTCCAGACGAAATTTTGGAATTCTTCCAGCCAGAGGCCGAAGAGCATCTCCAGGTAGTGAGCGATTGCCTGCTCTCCCTGGAAGGCAACAACAATCCCGAGGAAATTAACCGGCTGTTCCGGGCCATACACACGGTAAAAGGATCCGCAGCCCAAGTTGGATTGCGACGCCTGGGATCGATTGCGCACCGCGTCGAAGATCTCATTGGTAGGCTGCGCGACGGCGACATTCAGCCTTCGCCGGCGCTCGTTGATCTTTGTTTGGAATCCGTCGACGTTCTGCGAAAAACTCTACGGCGAGAATGGCCAGACGAAGCGGAAATGAGGACGGGCGTCGATTCTCTTCTGGCGCGCATCGCCGAATTCGCCCCGCTGGACCTAGAAGAGGTTGCGGAAGCCACAGATGCGAGCGAAGCGAAAGCCGCGGAAACGGCAGCCGTCCCGGTCCAAAAGACATCCGCGAAACCCGCTGCGGCCCCATCCAAGAAGCAAGCCGCCGCCGCAAAATCTGTGCGCATTTCCTTGGGCCGGCTGGACCGCATGATGAACACGGTCGGCGAACTGGTGATCAGCCGCACCAAAATGGTTGGCCGCGTAGCGGAGCTAGATAAGCTGATCGATACGCTGAGCTTTTCGAAGGAGCGCTTGCAGGGCAAGGTCAACGAATTCCAGGAAAAATACGAGTTTAACCGGATCCGCTCGCAAATCGGTTTGCCCTGGGCCAATAATCAGCGCCAGAAGATGCTGACCAACGCGGCCGCCGGAGAGGCCGGTGTCCTGGACGAGTTCAGCGAGTTGGAAATGGACCGGTACGACGATTTCAATATCCTTTCGCGGTCCATGACCGAGATCTCCGCCGATGTCAACGAGGTTCTCACCCAATTGGAGGGCTATACAAGCCGTGTGGAAGGTGATATCGACGAGTTTACCAAGCTCGCCCACCACCTCCAGGATGAAATCACAGCCGCGCGCATGGTGCCCATCGGCACGCTGTATTCCCTGCTGTCCCGCACGATCAGAGATGCGGCCAAGTCATCGAAAAAGATGGTCGAGCTGGATTTTTCCGGGAGCGAAACGGAGTTGGACAACAACATCATCCAGCAGATTTCCGACCCACTGGTGCACCTGGTGCGAAATTCCGTCGCACACAGCGTCGAAACGCCCGCCGATCGCGTGGCCGCAGGAAAGCCCGAACAGGGCAGGGTCATGCTCCGCGCTTACCATCGCGGTAACCATATTTATATTGAAGTCGAGGACGACGGCCGGGGGATCGACTATGCGCGCGTCCGCCAGAGCGCCATCGAATGCGGACTGGTCTCCAATGAAACGGCGAGTCGCCTGACGGAGCGCGACATGCGCGAGATGCTTTTCCACCCGGGATTCTCGACTGCCGCGGTAAAAACCGAATTGGCCGGACGCGGGGTTGGACTGGACGTCGTGCGTTCCAACCTGAATACCTTGAACGGTGAAATCGAAGTTCAGAGTGAAGCCGGCCGCGGCACCAAGTTCACCCTTAAAGTTCCCCTGACGCTGATCATTTCCCCGGCCCTGTTCGTGCGCTGCGGCACGAACCACTTTGCTCTGCCGCTTGCGGTCGTGGACGAAATTCGCAGGCTGCGCGCGGATGAGATTGAAGATGTGGGTGGCAAACTCTTGACCAAGGTTCGTGACGTGGTCACCGAAGTTGTGAGACTGGATTCTTACCTGGGGCTGCCGCCACTCGAGCCCATCAACGGATACTTCCGAATGGTAGTAGCCAATGCGGGGAACCGCCAGGTGGGGCTGGTTGTCGAGGAAGTCCTTGGCAAGGACGAAATTGTTATCAAGAACCTGGGCGAGTACCTCCGGCGCGTGAAACTCTTTCCGGGAACCACCATTGCGCCCGATGGCAGTTTGATTCTGCTCATAGATTTGAATCGCATGGTCGCAACCGAACCCAGTGAGCGGCATGCCGTCCAGGCAAGCGCCAGCGCGTCGCGCGTTTTTGCCCCAGGCTCGACGGCAGTGGCGCGCGGCACGATTCCGTCCGAGGCCATCGACCGCGTGGAGCAGGAACGGGTCATTGTGGTTGCTGACGACTCCATCAGCGTGCGCAAGTTTGTCGGACGCATGCTCGAAAAGAACGGTTACCGCGCCAAGTTGGCCGCCGACGGGCTGGAAGCCGCGGAGCTTGTCTCGCAACACGGCTGCCACCTGGTGATTACGGACCTGGAAATGCCTCGCATGACTGGCTATGAGTTAATGGCGCAATTGCGGCAGAGCCCGACGACAAAGCGCATCCCGGTAATGGTAGTGACATCGCGAGCCGGCGCGAAACATCGTGATCGCGCAATGAAAGAAGGGGCTTCTGCCTTTCTCACCAAGCCGGTGCAGGAAGATCAGCTTCTGGCCGCCGTGGAACAACTGATTGGAACGGAGGCGGCACGCCCCGTCGTGCCGGTTGTATAGAAAAGTCATGGTGACCGCCGCCCAAAAAAAATTTCGCGTCCTCGTCGTGGACGACTCCGCGTTCATGCGCAGGGTCCTGGAGTCCATTTTTAACGCCGATGAGCTGCTTAATGTCGTCGGACACGCCAAAGACGGGCACGAGGCGATCGCACTGTCTGAATCATTGAAGCCCGATGTCATTACCATGGACTTGAACATGCCGCACATGGACGGCCTTCAGGCTACGGCCCACATCATGACAAACAGCCCACGGCCCATCGTGGTCGTCAGTTCGGAGACCAAAGAAGGTGCGGCTAGCACCTTGAAGGCCCTGGAACTGGGTGCCATTGATTTTGTCGCCAAGCCCGGCGGTGGTGTCGACCTCGATATGCAAAGCGTCAAAGAAGAACTTTTGCGCAAAGTGCGGGTAGCCGCCAAGGTGCGCGTCGTGCGCACCGCGTCGCGCCTTGCAACTGTCGTGCAAGCTTCCCCGAGGGGTCTCTCTGCCTCCCCTCTCAGCCCGAAACCGGAGCGTCCGGCCCCGCCCAATTCGTCCGATCTTCGTTTCCCGGTCGTGGTCCTGGCTGCATCGACCGGAGGACCTGCTACGGTGATGCGCTTGGCCCCGGGATTCACACGCGACTTTCCCGCGGCCGTGTTCCTGGTACAACACATGCCAGCCGCCTTTACCACCCAATACGCTCTGCAATTGGCGGAATTTACCGGCATCCGTGTGAAAGAAGGCGAGGCGAACGAAGTGGTGCAGCCCGGAACGCTTTATATCTGTCCTGGTGGCCAACACCTTCGTGTCTCCCCAACCGGACGAATCGAACTGGACGCAACTACGGGAAGAATTGAAGGCTATTTGCCGAATATCGACGTAACCATGGAATCTGTTGCCGCTTACGCCGGAGCCATGAGCATCGCGGCCGTGTTGACCGGAATGGGGAATGACGGTGTGCGTGGCGCACGCGCCATCAAGGCAGCTGGAGGACTCGTACTAGCGCAAGACGAGGCCACTTCCGTGATTTTCGGAATGCCCGCTGAAGCCATCAAGGCTGGGATTGTCGATCAAGTCCTTAGTATTGACGATATCTACGCCGCCGTTGAAAAGCGAGTGCTGGGGTTGTGCCGCGTCCTGCCTGTGGGAGTACGCTAATGCGTGTGGCGACAGCCCAGAAATCGAATCCGGCGCGCACCGAGCAGATTATCCTGTTCCGCGCGAGTAACCAGATTTTCGCCATTTCCTCCTCGGCAGTGCAAGAAGTTCGAAGCGTGGACAGCCTCGCGGGTGCGGCCGTGGAATTCAATGAGCCCAGCCTCGGCAAGGTGCGCCATGCAATCCACAGGGGTGAGCGGAATCTGTACGTTGTCAACGCGGCAATTCATTTCGGCTTGCACCCTACTCCCGCGGCGCTGATTTTTCTGCTTCGCAAATCTCGCGTGGCCCTGCTTGTGGACGGCATTGAAAAAATGACCACGATGTCACGCCTTCAGGCGCTCCCCGGAGCTTTTTGTCACGAAGAGTGCGTGTGGTATCGGGGATTGACGGTTCTCGACCAGAACGTCATTCCTGTCGTGAATCCGATGGGATTCCTGACTGCGGAAGAGTTCGCTCTCCTCGACCGGGTCGCGGATCCGCAAAACGTGCCGGAAGTGGCAGGTACGGCGGAGGCGGGATTGCCTCTATGACCTGGGCGGAACAAAGCGACACCCTCTCTTGCGTTCTGCTTCGGCTAGGCGAACGGCGATTTGCGTTGGCCGCCGATCAGGTGGCGGAACTGGCGGCTCCAACACGTATGTTCCGATTTGCCCAAAGGACGCCAGAAATCGACGGCGTCATCTTGCGCAGAGGCCGCGTGGTGCCGGTCTGTGATATTGCAGAAAAGCTTACTGGAAAAAAACTGACACAGCGGCGCTTTTATCTGATTGCTACCCGACGGCATGGAGCAGGGCTTGATTGGATTGCACTTCCGGTAAGCGGCGACTGCGAGTTGATTCAAGCGGACTTGACGCCAGCGGGACCTTCGGACTCACCGCACGTGGCCGCTTGGCTCTCCTACGGCGGCGAGGTGATTGAAGTTCTCAATCTGAGCGCGCTGACTCCTGGCGGGGTTGCCCCGAAATCCCGAGCCCCTGCTCCTTTGCCGGAGGCGCACGCATGATGATCCCCGGCAAACCCGCGCGAATTCTGTTGATCGATAGCAACGTCTTGTTCGCCAAGCGCTTGGCGGACGCCTTGAAGCGCGAAGGCTTTGAGGTGACGGTGACAACGCAGGCCACGTTTGCTCTTACCGCTCTGGAATACGACACTCCAGCCGCGATCGTCTGTGCCACAAACATGCGCGAGATGGGCGCTCTCGAAATGGCCAAGATCGTTCATGCCGACCCGAAGAATGTTGGCTTGCCCATCATTGCCACAGGGGATGGCAGCCAAGGCGCTCTCATGGAAGCGTTTCAGGCCGGTTGCGACGACTATATCGACCGTCACTTGTCGCCGGCAACCATTTCCAACCACGTCAAAAACATCATCATCAGCAAGGTGGACGGGTTTCAGCCTACCCAGATGCTAGGCCAGGCCGATACCAGCCTCAGCGGAAATCTGACACATCACGATTTAACGGGAGTGATGCAAATGCTCGGCCAGGCACGGCAAACCGGCGCGCTGACCATCAACGCCGGCGAAACCGATGCGGTGCTCTTCTTCGACGCCGGTGAAATCGTTCACGCCGAATGTGGCTCCCTCTTCGGAGACGAAGCGGTACTGGACATCTTGAAGAGTTGCGTTCGCTGCGGCTCCGGGGTCTACAAATTTGTTTACGGCGCGGCCACAGCCCAGCGCACTGTATTGCGCTCTGCAACCGACTTAATGCTGGACGCGATGCGGGAATACGACGAAACCGCCCACGGTCAGACCGATCAGCTAGCGGACAAGGAGGCCCAATGAGCGAGACGATCGCCATGCCGCCGCTCGGCACCACGGAGACGAAACACATCCCCACTGTCTACTTTATAGACGACAGCGCCACGATGCGCGAAGTGATCAAGATCGCCTTTCGCCGCGAAAGCATCAACGTGATCACCTGTGCTGATGCCGCCTCCGCTCTTGGTCAATTTGAGGAGCACCCGCCGGACGTGGTCATCACTGACGTGATTATGCCCGATCAGGACGGCTATTCCGTCTGCAGCCAGATCAAACAGAATCCCCAATTCGCTAAAACGCCCGTGATCTTGATGTCCGGTGTCGTAAACAAATCGGTCGCCGATCGAGCCGTGGCGGTACAGGCGGATGAACTTGTGCGCAAGCCGTTTCAGCCACAGGAATTGATCGGCCGCGTCAGAAACCTGTTGAATGCGGCGAAGCCGGGCGAACCCGAACCGACGGAACGTCCTTCCGCTTCCACGGCGCTCGATAGCTTGTTTGCTCCCGTGCAAATGCCTCCCCCAGTTTTACCCATTTCGCCTGCGCCACCAACTCAAAGTCCGATTCCCTCGCCTGACCTGGTGGAAGCAAGGCAGGCGGATTCCGTCTGGCCGCGCGCGCTGGCCGATGCTTTCTTGCAACAAACCGGCGCACCACCACCGCAGGTTCCGTCACAAACTGCCCCGCCTGCGCCGCGAACCTCCGCACCATCGGTAGAAATTCATAAACTGCGAGCGGAGATCTCGCACTTGGAACTGCTCATCAAAAAACTGCAAACCGAACTCCAGATTGAGCGCCAATACAACCAGGCTCTGGAACTCCAGGTCCGGGCATTGACGCAATTGGAATAGCAACTGTTGGCTTAGCCTTTCTTAAAGAACTTGCCCCCAGTTGACGGAGTTCCCCGGATTGGATAGCCTCGCCTTACGTCTCCTGCAGATGCAGGAGATTCAGGGGCCTGTTTTTGAACAAGAAAAATGGACAATTGCTTTCGCGGAGAGAGTTTGCGCGGCGCGCGGCAATGCTTTCGGCTACCGCGTCATTGGTTCCGGCGGAAGTGATCTTGCACAAGGACTCGGCCGCTTCTTCCGCAGGCGTTTCTCAGGACTCCCCAAAACTGACAATCGAAGGTGAGGCGGATGCTGACTCTCGCTATCAGCAGATTCTGGCTCTCTACGGAAGCCGATTGGATGAAGAGCAAAAAGCGCATATCAAGAGGATGTGCGCCGAATTGCAGCCGGCGTTAGAACGAATTCGAGGCTTCCATTTGGAAAATGGCGACGCGCCGGCCCTCTATTTGAAACCGCTGGTGGAACGCGAAAAGAAGCCAAATCCCGCCGTAAAATCGCCACCAAGCATCAGTCCGAAAAAGTCTTGATGGGAGTCCACGAGTGCTGAAAGAATCCGTTCTCTACGCCTCCGTTGGCGAACTGGCGAAACAGATTGAATCGAAGCAGCTCTCGCCCGTCGAGCTGACGGAAAGCTATCTGCAACGGAGCGAAAGACTAGGCCCGAAACTAAACGCCTACGCGCGCCTTATGCCAGCGCAGGCGCTCGAACAGGCTCACGCCGCGGAGAAAGAAATCCGCCGAGGCCACTACCGCGGCCCGCTTCATGGAATTCCCTACGCTGCGAAAGATCTCCTGGCGGTCAAAGGCATTCCCACAACCTGGGGGGCAAAGCCGTTTGCGGATCAAGTCTTTGGCTATAACGCCGCCGTGATCGATCATCTGAACCACGTTGGCGCCGTCCTGCTCGGCAAATCAGCGATGATCGAGCTTGCCGGTGGCCTGGGTTATCAGTACGCCTCCGCTTCTTTGCAGGGGGAAACGCGGAATCCCTGGGATACCAGTTGTTGGACGTGCGGATCTTCCTCCGGCTCGGGAGCCATCGTTGCAGCTGGCCTGGCGGCGTTTGCCATTGGAACGGAAACATGGGGATCGATTGTATGCCCCTCCGCCTTCTGTGGCGTAACGGGTCTGCGTCCTACCTATGGACGCGTAAGCCGCTACGGCGCCATGGCGCTGGCGTATTCTATGGACAAGATCGGGCCGATGGCCCGCAGCGCCGACGATTGCGCGCGAATCTTTGCCGCCATTGCGGGGCACGATCCCCTGGACCGCGGCACTTTGCCCGTCGACAGGGCAGCCTTTACGTTTTCCCCGGCCGGCGACTTGAAACCCAGGGCCCTGCGCATCGGCTGGTTGACTAACGCTTGGAGAGAGTTCGACCCCGGAGTTGCAAAGGCAATCCAGGCCGCGCACAAGGCGCTGCAACGTCATTTCCCTTCGGTAAAGGACACGACTCTTCCGGAAGGCCCGTGGGAAGATGCGGCCAATGTAATCTTGTCGTGCGAAGTAGGCTCCGCTTTTTCGCACTTTATCCGCTCCGGCCAGGTGAGCGAATTGGCGGATCCGCTGGCTCGCATCGGCGGATACGTGAACCTCTCAATTTCCGGGGCCGACTACAACTCCGCTTTGCGCGTAAGAGAAACTCTGCAGAAACAAATGGCCGATCTATTCGACGCCTACGATGTGGTTGCCACCGCGGCATTGCCTGTGCCAGCCACTCCATTGACCATGGATATTTCCAAGGGGCTCGCTTTCCCTGACCCATTGGGTGCGATTGGCAATCTCTGCGGCCTTCCCGCGCTCTCCGTGCCCTGCGGCATGACGGACAAAAAGCTCCCCGCGGGATTGCAATTTGTCGCGCGTGCCGGAGACGATGCAGCCGTTTTGCAGGCAGGCCGGACCTACCAGCAATTCACGGACTGGCACCATAAACATCCTAATTTGGGTTAATTCTAAGGTAATCGAACCAGCTGACTCAGTCTTTTGGTGTGTCGTGGAGGATCTCGCGGACGGTTCGCAACATCGCTGCGCGGCTAAACGGCTTCGTAAGCAGGCGAATCGAAGGGTCGGCATGCGCCATTTCGCTGGCGGCATGTTCGCTATAACCGGACATGAAGATCACGCACAGGCCTGGGTATTCTGATTGCAGGCTGATGGCCAGTTCCTGACCCGTCATTCCGGGCATCACCATGTCTGTGACCAGCAGTTGAATCTTGCCACCGTGCTGCGCCGCTAACTCCATTGCCTCCGCCCCGTCCTTCGCCTCGATCACTTGATATCCGCCGGACTCCAGGAACTCTCGCGCAATTTCACGGACGTCTTGTTCATCCTCCGTAAGGAGCACCGTCTCTGTCCCCATGGGCAAATCACCAATTGTGCGCTGCGGCTCGGTGCGCTCTTCCGCTTGATCGAGGCGCGGCAGGCAGATTTTGAAAGAGGTCCCTTTTCCAAGCTCGCTGTAAACCCAGATAAAGCCGCCACTCTGTTTCACGATGCCATACACGGTGGCAAGTCCGAGGCCGGTGCCCTTCCCTTTTTCTTTGGTGGTAAAGAATGGCTCGAAAATGTGCGCCTGCGTCTCCGCATCCATGCCCGTGCCGTCGTCGGTGACTATCAATTGAACGTACGGGCCGGGCTTCACGAACGGATACTTGATCGTGAATGCCTGGTCGAGATCCGCATTGGCGGTCTCTATGACAAGCCTTCCCCCGTTCGGCATGGCGTCGCGGGCGTTAACCGCCAGGTTCATGATCACCTGCTCCATCTGGCTGGCGTCCGCGCGGATTGTACCCAGATCCTCGTCCGTGTGAATCATCAGCTCGATGTCCTCTCCAATCATGCGCGGGAGAAGTTTGCCCATTTCCTCGACCACGGAGTTCATATTGATGATCTGCGGCTGAAGAACCTGCATCCGGCTAAAAGCCAGCAACTGCCGGGTCAAGGCCGCCGCGCGGTCCGCGGAACGATCGATCAGCTCGATTTTTCGCCTGATCTGCTCGGAGGGCTCCAGCGCATTCAGTAGCAACTCCGTGTGCCCTTTGATTACCATCAGCAGGTTGTTGAAATCGTGCGCAACCCCCCCGGCAAGCCGGCCCACGGCCTCCATCTTCTGAGACTGGCGCAACTGGCCTTCCATCTGCTTCCTTTCGCTGATGTCTTGCGCAACCACCAGCCGGACTCGCCTTCCCGCGTAGTTCAGTTCATGCGAGATGATTTCCACTTCAAACGTCCTGCCATCCTTACGCTGATGCAACCAGAATTCGTGTTGCGACGCCTCTGCTTCCATTTTGCTTATATAGGCAGTCGCCTTTTCTCGTTGAGATTCCGGACGAATCTCCAGAATCGTCATCTTTTCAAATTCTTCCGCTGTGAATCCGTAAAGACGCACGGCCGCCTGGTTGACGCGGAGAAATTTGAGGGTGTCGATTTCGTACAGCCAGGTTGGCAAAGGATTATGGTCAAACAGAAGGCGGAGCATCGATTCATTCTTCCGAAGCTCATCTTCGGCGCGCCGGCGTTCGATGGCCAGGGCGATATGCCCCCCGACGGACTCTAGGAACTCCAGGTCCCGCTGGTCATAGGCATTTTCATTCTGGTAGTGCTGAACGACAAGCACGCCAATTGTGGCCGTCGGAGTTTTCAGCGGAACGCCCAGCCACGCCGGTGACGGGGAGCCCACCAGCTCCACTTCACTGTGCGCCGCAAGCCGATCAAAATCGGTTTGCGGAATCAGTTTTGCTTGTCCAGTTCGGAAGACATACGCTGTGCAACTCCGGCCGACTTTTTGCGGCGATGGCGCGGTGTCATACTCATCCACAAAAAAAGGGAAGTGGAACGTGTCATTTTCCTGGTCATGGAGCGCCACAAAACAATTTTCCGCCGGCAGGATCTTCTTCAGGGAGGCATGAATACGCGCGAGCAACTGGTCCAGGTTGGAAGTCTCGTTCAGCGCGTGGACCACCTCCGAATTGACCTGGCGCTCCGACTCCATGCGATGCAGGTCGGTCACATCGCTGGCATGAAACAGAATCCCTTCGAAGCGGGGCTCGTCTAACCGGTTGCGGCAGGTAAACTGAATCCAGCGCCACGATCCGTCGCGGCAGCGGAAGCGGCACCGCTCCGAAACGGAGGATCCGGAAAGAGAAGCAACTTCCCTCAGATGCTCGCGAACTCCCTCCACATCCAGCGCGTGGACAATGGTGTGAATACTGCGGCCCAGGAGTTCTTCCAGTGGGTAGCCGAGTACGTTCTGAAATGTCGCATTTGCAAATTGCACTGTTCCGTCGGCTCCAAGAATGGCAATGAGTTCCTGGGTAGAGTCGATCAAGATCGAAAGCTGTTGAGCCTCAAGGGCCATCCCAGGCTCGGAAACACTTCGTTGTGCCATGAACTTTTCGCTTCGCGCCAGGCGGCTGGGCGAACCGCCGCCAAGGAGACGTTCGGAAGCCTCCAGAGATTATCGTTCAAAAATACCTGCCCGCGTGTGTAGCGGAAGAA
>JBAVHY010000135.1:0-1825 GCA_049686315.1 Candidatus Acidiferrum sp.
GGATAGGGCTTCTGAACCGTAAGCGGGTAATGATTTGTAGGTAAAGATTCGTAAGGCGGGCTACGCTATAGTGGCGATGTGGCGCGTCCTGAAAGACGCATTGTTCTAGCAGGTGAAAGTCCTGTCCGGGTAAGCGCCGGAGAGCCCGGTAGCAGACTCCAGCCGGAAGGAGAGATCCGACCGAGCCGAGCGGAGTGTCAAAAGCCCTTGAAAAAGAGGGGAGCAAACCAGCGGGCCGCAACAATCAGTGAACGCAATAGCCTCGTCAGATTATCAGCCGAAAGGTGTTTGAGAGGGCCGAGCCGCTCATATCACGGTGAAGGCAACAGACAGCATCCAGGACCGGAACGGACGCTGGACCTCTTCGGGGTCTCAGGCGGTGGCACGTTGGGACAGAGCAAGGCGGAACAGGAGAGATCCTACCTGGCAGCCAGGTCAGGCAAAGACCGGGCGTATAAGGCCGGACGGCTGAAAGCGAGCGGAGCCGGGAGGAAGTCCGAGGGGTTCATAGTACCTGGGAAGGCGTGCAGCAAAACGCGCTGGAGGGAAGGAGCCCTGCTTTGATTGAGCCTGGAAGTGGAGGTAAGTGCGAGGGCATGCCGGCAACGGCCAAAATCCCCATTGATAAAGTACGACAACTCCAGATCCGGCTATGGAGGTGTGCCAAGCGGAGCAGGACACGGCGATTCCACGCGCTGTATGACCGGATCTACAGAAGTGACGTTCTGTGGAGGGCGTGGACGCGGGTGCGCAACAACAAGGGAGCGGCAGGTGTGGATGAAACTACGCTGCGATCCATCGAGGAACAAGGAGTGATGCGGTTTCTCGAAGGGATACAGGCCGACCTGAAGGCAGGCCGATATCGACCGCAACCGGTGAAGCGGCGATACATACGGAAAGACGATGGGAAGCAGCGGCCATTGGGGGTACCGACGGTAAGGGATCGGGTGGTGCAAGCGGCGGCGAAGATAGTGATCGAGCCGATCTTTGAGGCGGACTTTCAACCCAGCAGCTATGGGTTCCGCCCGAAGAGGAGCGCGACGCAAGCTCTGGAAGCGATTCGTGTAGCAGGCAACCAGGGACACAACTTTGTGGTCGATGCAGATATCCAAGGCTACTTCGACAACATCCAGAGGGACACCTTGATGGAGTTGGTGAAGGAGCGGATCTCGGATCGAAGGGTATTGAAGTTAATCCGACAATGGTTGGAAGCCGGAGTGATGGAGGACGGAACGGTGAGGGAAACGCTGGCGGGGACCCCGCAGGGCGGAGTGATTTCACCGCTGCTGGCCAACATCTACCTGAACAAACTGGATCGGATCTGGGCGGCGAAGTGTAGACAGCTTGGGACACTGGTTCGGTATGCCGACGATTTCGTGGCGATGTGTGGCACGGAGTCGCGGGCCAGGGAAGCGCTGCGGCGGATCGGGCTGGTGATGAACCGGCTGGGTCTAACACTGCATCCAGCGAAGACGCGACTGGTGGACTTGAGACGCGGCAAAGAGAGCTTCGTTTTCTTGGGATGTACGATTCGCAAGAAGCGCAGCATCTTGCGGGCGCCGGGCAAGCATTTTGTGCAGCGGTGGCCGAGCCCGAAGGCGACCAAGAAGATTCGGGACCGGGTGCGAGAGTTAACGGATGCGCGGCAGAGCGGGAAGGACGTGAAGCAGATCATCGCGGAACTGAATCCCGTGCTTCGCGGCTGGGGCAATTACTTCCGGACGGGAAATGCCGATCGGGAGTTCAACAAGCTGGACGGTTTCGTGTACCGGCGGCTGCAACGCTGGCAGCATCGGCGAGGTGGGCAACGGGCGACGAATCGAAA
>JBAVHY010000136.1:0-9310 GCA_049686315.1 Candidatus Acidiferrum sp.
GTGGAGAGCAGGTCTTTTTCTTCGAGCTGACGAACATCGATGCCGGGCATGGCTTCACCCAGTTGTTCGTGAGCATCAAGGATGGCCTTGGGATCCTCGAAGTGAGTGGTGGCCTTGACGATGGCCTTGGCGCGGGCTTCAGGATCACTACTCTTGAAAATACCGGAGCCCACGAAAACGGCTTCCGCGCCAAGCTTGCGAACCAGCGCGGCGTCGGCAGGAGTGGCAATGCCTCCGGCGGAAAAATTGGGGACGGGCAATTTGCCGAGGCGGGCAACTTCACGAATGAGGTCGAGTGGAGCGCCATATTCTTTTGCCTTGCGCATGAGCTCATCGTCGCGGAGGGTGGTGAGGCCGCGCATCTCGCTCACGATGGTGCGCATGTGGCGGACGGCTTCGACAACGTTGCCAGAGCCGGCTTCGCCCTTGGTGCGGATCATGGCCGCGCCTTCGGCGATGCGCCGGAGAGCTTCACCGAGATTGCGGGCGCCACAGACGAAGGGGACGCGGAAGTCGTGTTTCCAGATGTGGTTTTCCTCGTCGGCGGGAGTGAGGACTTCGCTCTCGTCGATGAAATCGACTTCGAGTGCCTGGAGGACTTCGGCTTCCGTGAAGTGGCCGATGCGGACCTTGGCCATCACCGGAATGGTGACGGTCTTCATGATTTCGCGAATGACCTTGATGGATGCCATGCGTGCGACGCCACCTTCCTTGCGAATGTCGGAGGGCACGCGTTCGAGGGCCATGACGGCACAGGCACCGGCTTTTTCCGCGATGCGAGCTTGTTCGGCGGTGGTGACATCCATGATGACGCCGCCCTTGAGCATTTCGGCGAGGCCGACTTTAACGCGCCATTCGTTGGAGCCTTTGGCTCCGTTGTTGTGAGCGTTCCCGTTTGGTTTCTTTGTTGCCATAACAGCTTCTCCTCTCAAAACCTAAAACTTGCGACTTAAACTTTTCTGCTGGCCGATCTAAAGTTCGGCCACTACACAACCGGTTTGGGTACTTGAGCCTCGGTGAACTGAGCGCGATTGATAATGACGAAGCGGCCTTTGCCCGTAGCGAGCAGATTTCCTTCGGTGTCGCGAATTTCCGCGACGCGAAAACGGTTTCTTCCCTTCTCTTCTTCCTGCCAGCCTTCAACGACGATGGGTTTGTCAACCGGGACGGGCCTGCGGTAAATAACGGTCATTTCAGCGGTGACCGCGCTTTCGCTGGCGAGCCTGGAAAGCTTGCCCATCGCCTCATCGAGAACGACCGCAATAATGCCGCCGTGGGCGAAGCCTGCGCCTCCGGCATAATTCGGACCAAGTACGAAGGAGCCACGGGTGCGGCGCGAGTCAAAATCGAGTTCGAAGGTGAGCTTCATACCGGCAGGATTGGCGGCACCGCAACCAAAGCAGTGGTTGGTGTCTTTCGGCTCGAGTTTAAGGATCTGTGCCATTTCCCTTTCCATTTCACGAGCGATCAAATAAGGCTCGCGGAAGTTATCAAATTACGTCTTCCGCATGCTGACGGTCTAAAGACCGGCCACGACACACCCAAGAGCGGACCGCCTCCCTTCGAGGCTCAGGGCATGCAGAAGGCGGCCCCTACGAAATCGCCTGTCACACTAAGGCCACGTGGGCACGCTCCGCGCGACGCGAGCCGCGCTGGCGCTTGCGCATTTCGACTCGCAGAAGTTCGGAAAGAATAGAGACGCCGCGAGCGATCTGCTTCTCGTTAAGGCTGGCGAAGCCCAGGCGCATGGTATTCGGCAGCGGCGATTGCACATAGAAATAGCGGCCGGGAGCGAAGAGGACGCCACGTTCGCGCGCGTGCATCATGAGTTCGCTGGCATCGAAGCCGGGGGGAAGTTCCAGCCAGAAGCACATGCCGCCTTCGGGGCGGTCCCAACGAACGCCTTCGGGCATAAATTTGCGCAGGGCTTCGTCGAGCGCGTTGAGGCGGTCGGTATAGATCTTGCGCATGCGGGCGAGGTGCTTCTGGAAAAGACCCCGCTTGAGAAACTCGGCGAGTGTGGCCTGGGCAAGCTGGTCGGTGTGCAGGTCGGTCATTTGCTTCACCAGGCGAAGGCGCTCGATGGCAGCGGGAGGCGCAACGATCCAGCCGACGCGCAGACCGGGGAAAGCGACTTTCGCGAAGCTATCAATGTGAATGACGAGATTCGAGCGGTCGAGTTGCTTGAGGGAGGGCAGGCGCTCTTCGCGGGAATGCAGGCGCGCATAGATGTGGTCTTCGACAATGGGAACTCGATAGCGTGCGGCAAGTTCCAAGACGCGGCGGCGCGAGGCGACGGGCATGGAGGTGCCCGTAGGATTCTGGAAGTCGGGAGTAAGAATGAGGAGCTTGACGCGATTGTTGGTAAGCGTGGATTCCAGCACCTCAAGATCAATGCCGAGTGGACTGCCGGGTTCGGCGTGGGTGCGGACCGGGACACCAATACAGCGCGCATGAACGCCGTTGAAGACGGCGGAAGCACCGGGGTAAGTGGGATTCTCAAGCACGACGGTATCGCCCGAGCGGACAAAAGCTTTGGCAATGAGATCGAGCGCTTGCTGGCAGCCATCGGTGATGAGCAGAGAATCGTCTTTCGTGGGAAGGCCATCGCGACGCAAAAGTTCCAAGAGAGCTTCTTTCAGCGGGGCATAGCCATCGGATGCACCGAGATTCAGTATCTCCTGGCCTTCGCGACGAAGAGCGGCCTGAGCACAGGACTGCAATTCCTCGACGGGGAAAAACTCCTCCGCGGGGCGAGCCATGACAAAGGACAGCGCGTTATCAGGGGCCGAGGCTGTGAGGCGGGTGAGGATTTCTTCATTGCGTTCATCGGCGAAGAGAAGTTCCCAACGAAGGCCATCCTGGTGGCCATTGAGGGAGGGGGGAGGCGGAGGCGTGATTTTCAGGCCGTTGCCGTTGCTGCGAATGAAGGTGCCGCGGCCGACGTGGCCCTGGATAAGACCTTCAGATTCCAGTTCGGCATAGGCGTTGGCGACGGTGGTGCGGTGTACGCCGAGGATTTGCGCCAACTCACGACTGGCGGGAATACGGTCACCGGGATGGAGATCACCGGCGTGGACCAGGGAACGGAGCTGATCGCGGAGCTGGATGTACAGCGGGATATGACTTTCAGGCTGAAGGTGTAATGGCAGCATTGTCTCTCACCTTGGAGGTATTTTAGCAGAGATTGGACTGGTGCAAGAGCCAAATTGTCTTTTAGCGAACTTCAGCCACGGAGACACAGAGGGCCCAGACAAGGCGAGTTTAAGAGGGACTGAAAAAGATAACGCAGAGTCGCAGAGGATCGCGGAGAGAAAGGCAAGAAAAGAGAAGAGGAATCGTGGGGTTAGATCGTAAGAGCCCACCCTTCGCAAACGGCGCGAAGGATGGGGCACCCTCAAGTTCAGTTGTATGTGAGGCAGCGGGGAAAAACCCGTAAGCCGGCGGGGATGCCGGCGCTACAAAGACAGGGAGGGCTACGGGTTTTGAGAGAAGAAGGGATTGGTAACGGGATGGTAGCCGAGGCGGCCGTTCTTTTCGTCTTCGGCGAGGTCACGAATGCAAATGCGAGTAAGGTCCTGGGCATCGCATTGGTAAATCTGCTTGAGCGGCAGATCCTCTTCCTGGACGTCATAGGTGCCGGACTGCATGTCTTCGCTGTCGTCCACCGAAGCGGTGACGACGGGACTGCCCTGCTGCACGCGAATGCGGAACTGACGCGTGGAGGGCTCGTAATTGGAAACGAGGAAGCAATGGCCAATGCAGGCGCGATCGGGAATGTGGAAAAAGATGGTGCGATACGATTCCGGAGCGAAGATGGTGGAAGCAGTTCGGGTGCCAAAGGGTAGTTGCTGGGTAACACGTTCGGCGCTCGCTTCCATGCGGTTGGCGAAGGCGGTGTCCTGATAGACGAAGATAAAGAAAACGACGGCAACCGCGGAAAAGGAGAAGAAATGCCAGGAGCGTGGTGGAAGCGAGGCCAGCCAGCAGAGAGCGAAGATAGCGTTGACGAGACTGAGGCGCGTGGCCAGAGCGCCGATCCAGCCACTGGCGGGGTCGGTGTGGAGATTCTCTGGGAGCAGCGCGATGCAGCAGAAAGAGACGAGATAGAGTTCGAGGAGCAGCCGGCGGTCCTTCCAGAAACCAGCGCGCCGGGGCGAGCGGAGAGCCGCGAACGCAGTGCTGAGCAGCGCAAGGAGCGCGGTGGCGATGGTGAAGATGGAATAACGTTTGCCGAACACGTAAAACTGGTCGGCCCCGAGCAGCCGCCAGAGCGGAGCTTGGCGCCACTCGACTTCATAGCCGGGATGGTGGGCAACGAACCAGCGCGCGGCGAGACAGACGGCAATGGCGCCGGCGGGGAGAATGAATTTCAGACGGCCCGGAAGTTTCCGCCAGAGAAGCCGGTAGGCAGCGCACCCGAGAAACCACAAGAATCCCAGGGGATGGGCGAGAAGCATAAGTGGAGCGAGAAGCGCGGCGGCAATAAGGCGGTTTTTGCGCGGGGTCCAGACCAACGACAGGCCAAGGCAAGCCAGTCCGAGAGACAAGTAGTAGTTCATGAAACCCATGTGGAAGATGTAGCCGTAGGTGAGCATGGCGATGCACGGTGAGAGAAACCATGGGGACTGTGAGGAGACAGCCTTCATCAAGGCGAAGAGCCCCCAAAAAAAAAGGAGAACGCAGACGGAGACGGAGATTTTTTCGGCGAGAGCCAGGCCAGCCAATTTGGCGAAATAGTAGAGCAGAAGGTCGAAGAGAACATTGTCCCATTGCCAGACGATGTACAAGCCCGGAGCTTTACCCTGGTGGATGAGTTGCGCGAGCCAGGCATTGTAGACGTGACTGCCGAGATCGCCCGCTTCGATATGGTGGTGCCAGAAGCACGGGACCAAAAGGAGAGCGGAGACCAGAAGAGCGAAGAATGGATGCCGCGAAGGATTGCCGGATTGTTCCGAAGCCGTCGGCGGTAAAGAAGGTGGAGGCAGGCGTTCTTCAAGAATAAGATGCGATGTCGATGGCATTTTCGAGTATTTTAGCGCCCGATTGGGTAGAGTGGCCGAGGAAATTGATGCCGCGACGACTTGCATGGAAATGGGAGGAATGAGTCACTCGAACAGGGAAAAAGATAACGCAGAGACGCGGAGTGGGCGGAGGGGCGCGGAGAAGGATGTCGTTGAGTTTGAGCGTTTGGGAGTTTTAGGAGTTCAAAAGTTTAAGAGTTCAACAGAAGAAGGACAAGCGCAAGAGGGATTCCTCATTCCGCAGACTTCATTCGGAATGACGGTGGGGAGAATGTGGTGCGTTTAGGTTGGCGGACCGCCTCCCTTCCCATGTCAGGGCAAGCAGAGGCGGTCCCTACAAGGGAGGCCCAGGAGCCAGCAGGATGCCGGCGCTACAAAGAAGAATCTAGAGCGTAAGGAGTGGTTAGTGGCCAGCCTGGACGTCGCCTAGGCGCTTGAGACGGTCGCGGAGCCTGCGCTGCAGAGGCACGGGCGTGTTGGGATTGAAGGCGACAAGATACCAGAGCGGCTGGGTCTTATCCTTGCTGAGAAGGGTGAGCGTGGCAGCGTCGGCATTGGGGTGCCGAGCAACATTCTCGCGAATGGCGCTGTAGGGATGGCGAGCCAGAAGGTGAAGAGTCCTGGCGTTGGCGCGCGGATGTTCGCTGATGAGGCGAAGCAAATAGAAATCTTCCTTGGGAGCCTGCTTGGTGAGCTTCTCCAGCATTTCGGGCTTGGCTTCGGCGCTGAGAACGAGGCCGATTTTTTCGTCCCAGGCGGTGTTGATGTGGTTGAGCTCGCGGGTGCGGGCGTGAATAAGTTCTTCGAGCACGCGGCGCTCCTGCTGCATGCGGGCAATGGGGAGGCTGGTGCCTTCGAGCGAGTCGAGAACGCGAAGAAGGTGCTGACGTTCGCCGAAGATGATCTGCGAGGTACGCCCAATTCGGCCGTTTTCCTTTTCCTTATACTGCACTAGATCGGAACGACGCATGGTTCGGTGCTCCCAATTCCCTCCCGGCATTTCACCAAAAGGGATGTACTGAGTTGAGGCCTGCTCTGGAAGACTCATGATCGAAAGCCGCTTTCTGTTGAGGCTAAATTGCATTATGAATTGGGGACGCGCTAGCGTAAAGTTTGACGCCAGGGGCCTGTGCCCGAAGTGCAACCGGCAAGGAAGAGGCCAATCAGGGGAGACCCGGAGAGAAGGGGCGCATGTCCGCGTTTGAAGAGCACCTGGAAGACCTGGAACGCTACGAGCAGATGTTTGGGAAGGAACGGGGGAGGCTGGCGGTGTCGCTGGACCGGATAACGAATGCGCTGGTGCTGGCGGGGCAGCACGGGGTGTACTGCCCAAGCCAGAGGAATCCGGCGGTGCCGGCGATGGACCTGCGGATGATTTCCCAGGAATTGACGCACGCGAAGGAGCTGATTCAGTCGGTGATGGAGGAACTGAGGAAGGCGCGGCACGGGACGGCAGGAAGTACGAATTAGAGTTGTGTGCATAGAATTACGTTGAGACCCTTCGCCCGCAAAGGGCGCGGACTCAGGATGACACTCGCTTCCCTTCCTTTTCCCCAAGATGCTGGCATGAATGCCAGCGCTACAGGGAAGAAGAGCGAAACGAGGTTACCGTTTGGACCTGGGGATGACGAATTTCAGAGCGGTGTGAGTAGGACTGAAACTGGCTACCTTAATGTCGACAAGACCGGATTTGAGTCCAGCGGAACGAACATCAGCTTCCCTGATGGACTTCTGCCCTTTCGGATAAACAATCCAGAGGGCCGTCGCGCCGCGCATGGATTTAGAGAGCGAAGGCAAGCGACGCAATTCCCGCGATGCAGCCACAGCAAGAAAAATCCAGGCAGAATCTTTGGCGACTCTGTCTTGAGTGATGACTGCGCGGTGCTGCTTGAGGCTGGCGAGGAAATCGGCTGGGAATTTCCCCATCAACGAAACCGGGTCGCCTGGTTTGACGCCGAGTTTGTCCAGGAGCGATTTGGGGTTAGCGATTTTATCGCGCCATTTCGAGGCTTGAGGGCCGAGCTCAAAGATGGCGAGGCCGTCTTTGGTGCGCACGTGGAGTTCGCCGTTTTCTGCCTGGAGCGCGGCGATGGCGGAAAATGGGATCTTTAGAGGATCATCGCCCCGAAAAGTAATTTCCGAGGATTCGAGGAGCGCTCTTCCAGAGAGGGATTTCCCAGCGTAACGGAGCGTGCAAACAGCTTCATTCCCCATGAGACACCCCCGGCCCGGCACAAGACCAGGCGAAATGAACGGAAAAGAGATTACTTCAAAAAGGGATTGCTGTCTCGCTCGTGGCCGATCGTGGTGCTGACTCCGTGGCCAGGATGGACAATGGTGGAATCGGGAAGCTGCATGAGCTTGTCCTTCAAGGATGCGATGATCTCATCGAATGAGCCACCCCAGAGGTCGGTGCGGCCGATGCTGCCGGCAAATAGGGTGTCTCCGGAGAAAAGTTGAGGATGACTGAGAGTTGCGTTCTGGCCTTCGGTGGGCATGAAGAGGGAAACACTGCCGGGCGAGTGGCCCGGAGTGTGCATGACATTGGCGAGGAAGTCGCCCCAGGGCAGCACGTCCCCATCCTTGAGAAGTTGGTGGACCTCGGTCAGTTCCGGCGGGGGCATGCCGAGAAACGCCGCCTGGACTTCCATCCCGCGATAAAGAGGGAGATCATCGCTGTGCATCATGACGGGGGCACCGGTGTACTGATAAAGCTTGGCAAGGCCACCGACGTGGTCGATGTGCGCGTGGGTGCTGACGATAGCCGTGACCTTGAGCTTGTAGCGGCCGATCAGGCCGAGGATGCGTTCGACTTCATCGCCGGGATCAATCACGATGGCTTCGTGTGTGCGAGGATCGCCGATGATGGAGCAGTTGCACTGAAGCATGCCGACCGGGATTTTGACGTAGATCATCTCCGGATTGGCAGCGTCGGGAATGCGGTGCGTGGGGTCCTTATCGCTCACACCGAGAAGTATATCATTGCGCTTTTGGCGCATCATTTGAGAGAGGTTTTGCGCGCAAACGGTTTGTTAGACTGACGCAGAAGGCGAGGCAGAAAGTGGAATTGCCGGCCGGAACAGTGGGAACGGCGTTGGGCGAGATGCACCGCCGGGACGGGGCGGAGTTAGGAGTGTGGTTCGGGTGCGCCCTGCCGGCCAGCTTTGGGGACTGGCGGACGGAGTACCAGTGGTTGAGCGAAAGCGTGGGATTGGTGGACAAGAACTACCGCGCGTACCTGGAGTTCACGGGGCCGGACCGGGCGCGATACCTGAACGCCATCCTGACGAACGACATCAAGGGACTGAAAGAAAATCACGGAACGATCTCACTATTCTTGAGCCCCCAAGGACACATCCAGGCGGAGATTGAAACTTACGCGCTGGGAGAAAGGCTGTTTTGCGTTACTTATGCCATGATTCGGGAACATCTGATTCCGGCAATGGATAAATATATCATCATGGACGACGTGACGCTGACGGACCGGACGGACGGTTATGTAACGGTGGCACTTGAGGGGCCGAAGGCCGCAAGAGTTGCGGCAGCGGCGTGTGGAGTGGAAGTAAGCGCGCTGGACGAACTGGAGACGCGCGAGGCAAACGTGGGAGGGGTTGCTTGCCGACTGAGCAAGAGATCACCCGGAGGAGTTGTGGGAGCCCAATTTCTGGCAGAACGTGGGATGGCGGAGGAACTCTGGAAAAATCTGGCTGAGGCGGTGCGCGGTGAGGGCGGAGGCCCAGTGGGATACCAGGCGCTGAACACGGTGAGGCTGGAAATGGGAATACCGTGGTTTGGGTATGACTTTGGGGAGAAGCAGATTCCGCATGAGGCGGGATTGCAGGATTCGCATATTTCGTACACGAAGGGCTGCTACACAGGGCAGGAGATCGTGGAGCGGGTGCGGTCGCGCGGCCAAGTGAATCGAGTGCGTGTGAGCTTGAAGTTCGATGTGTCGGCGGGTCCAGCGGCGAACACGGTCTTGTTGGCGGAGGGAAAAGAAGCGGGGTATGTGACGCGGAGCGGGTTTTCGCCTGCGGTGAACGCGTGGATTGGAATGGGATATGTGCGCCGGGAAAAAGCCGCTGTGGGCACGGTCTTGGAAATGGCGGAAGGAAAAGCAACCGTAATCACCGCACCAATTGCAGGTGGGGAGTAAACGACCTCAGGCGGCTAGAAGCTCGTCCATTTGCCGGAAGAGGCGGGCGCGGTCAGTGGGGTCCATGGCGATAAACTGAACGGCGACGCCGTTATTTTCATGGAAGCGGCGGACAATGGCCCTGCAACGC
>JBAVHY010000137.1:0-13929 GCA_049686315.1 Candidatus Acidiferrum sp.
GGAATAAGCAAACCCAAGAACCGACCTGAAGGTCAGCCACTACAAACCCAGGAGAAAAGCCGCAGGGCTCGAAGACTCGCCCTGCGCTACAGGTCCGTGTGGAATGGTGCGGAGATGAGGTGGCGGACGGCCTCAGAAGGCCGCCCCTACAAGCCGAAGAGAACCCAAGACCCACTCGCAAAACCATTCGAGGCTCAGGACAAGCCGGCGGGTGGGGCACCCGAAGGGAAGAACAAAGCCGAGAGGGATTCAGCGAGGCGAACATAGTTTGAAAACCGTGCGGACTTGGGGCGCAGCAGCGCTGTGCCCCTACGCGGACGCGGATGGAACGCGCCCGGGCGAGCGGCGATGATCTCTCAGTGAGCCTCTTGTTTCTTATGGAGGTCGACACAGATGGACACGGCGGTGTTGGGATCGACGGCGCTATCACCACCTTCGATGTGACGAATCACGCCATCCTTATCGATGACAATATTGGCGCGGAGGGCCCACTGGTAACCTTCACCTTCCTTCTCGTAGGTCTTCAGGATGCCGTAGCTGGTGAGCATCTTATGGTTCATATCGCTGAGGAGGGGGAATTTGACGCCGATCTGTTTTGCGAAAGCCCCATTGGCAGCGGGACTATCCATGCTCACACCGAAAACCGCGGTATCGCTGACGTCGATCTTGCCCGAGTCGATTCCAGACTGGACCGCCTGGAGTTGCTTGGTTCAACCACCCGTGAAGGCCAGAATGTAGACTGCCAGGAAAACATTTTTCCCCCCGTGAAAATCGCTCAGCTTGACGGTCTTCCATTGGTCGCTGAGCAAAGTGAAGTCCGGGGCCACGTCGCCGACCTTGAGAGACAATTTGGGCACTTCCTCTTTTTTTTGCGACCCTGCGGGAACAGGCGCGAGGGCAGGGGTAAGGGCAAAAAGCAGACTTGCGGCGAGCAAACGCTTCATAGAGGAACCTCCAATTGAGAGAGTTCGCGGAAGACGAGTAGAAATGATACGCGCAACGAAGTGAATGGGCGAGAAAAAAAAGCGCTGATAAGAGTGGCTGAGGCCGAAGTCAAAGAGGGATTCCTCGCTCCCTTCGACTTGGCTCCCCTCGAAGCTCGGGGTAAATAGGACAGGCGGAATGATGGTGGGGGGATTGGGGAAGAGGAAGAAGCAAACCCAAGAACCGACCTGAAGGTCGGCCACTACAAACCCAGGAGAAAGCGGCAAACCCAGGAGAAAAGCCGCGGGGCTCGAAGACTCGCCCTGCGCTACAGGTCCGTGTGGAGTGGCGCGGAGATGAGGTGCGGTTGAATTGGCGGACGGCCTCAGAAGGCCTCCCCTACAAGTGCCGCGAACATTATCGTGCAGGTTGGACCAACAGAACGAGCATGCGGGAGCAGTTAGCGGAGGTAGCCCCAGTTGTGCAGTTTGTCCGAATCCTCCGCCCAACGGTCGCCAATATCGGTACGGTAGTACATGTTTGGAATGAGAATGTTTTTGACACGGGAGTAGGCCTGCGCTTGGGCCTGTTTCATGGTTTGGCCAAGCCCGACGACAATCAAAACAACTCCAGAAGTGCCGGCAACAAGCCACTGCTGGTTGACGATTTTCACGTCTTCAATGTGGATGCCTTCGTTGGGGGGCCGTTTAAAAACGATGGCGGCGTTTTTGCTGAAGGATTCGAAGGTGGCTTCGTCGTCGAAGGGGAAGGGGGGAACGACAATACGCAGGCCAACCTGGAAACCGCTGCGCGTGCGCCACTTCGGCTCTGAACCATTTGCCAGGTCCCAGAAGAGATCGCTGATGGGCGTGAGAATGCCTTCCTGCTGGATGCTGATGGTGGGATAGCCGAAGCGGGAGGTGAACTCGAGGGGATAGATTCCGTAATTGTTCACGATGCAGTTCAAATCGATGTAGCCGACATAACCTTCTTCGGCAAGTTTGGGTTCCATTTTGAGCAGAGTGCGATTGAAGAGGGCGTTTGGCTCGCTCCAGAACATCGCGGTGCCCATCTCGCCCGTGGGGGGCCCGACTTCACCGGGAAAAAGTTTCTTGTGTTCGAAATTGATGTTGATGGGAGTGATGAATTTCTTGCCGTTAAAAAAAGCGCCGACAGCAACTTCCACGCCGTTGACGCGCCTCTGCAACTGAAACACTTTGATCTCTTCAGAAAAAGCGCGCTTATAAGCTTCCAGCATCCCTATGACGTCGTTGCCATCTTCTTCCTCGCCGACGAAGAGGCGGCGCTTGACGTTCTGCGCTTCGCCGCTGGGCTTGATGACATAGCGGTCGGGATTTTTCTTGACGAACTCGATGGCCGGGTCAAAGGAGTCAAAATCCTGATAGGGAATAATTGATACGCCGGCTTTCTTCAACTCTTCCTGGCCGAAAGAGCGATCATCCTCCAGATTGTCAGTGTAGGTGGTGCCGCCGATGACGGGCTTTCCCGCGGCGCGCAAGGCTTGTGCTTTGGTGCCTTGGCCGAGTGTGTCATCGAAAACGACGATGTCCGCCCATTTGACATCTTTTTCATAGTCACTGGATTTGGGCACAAAGCCGTCGGCGATGTCGCGCTCTTTCACGGCTTCGACGTAGTAGCGGACTTCGTGGCCTTCCTTAACAACTTGCCAAGCGATATCGCCAATTAAACTGGAGAGCGAAACAAACAGGAATTTGCGTTTTTCCATGAGTGGGGGCTTTCCCGAGCCGGAGCGAGAGGCATGCAAGCATTGTAGTTAGAGGGAAGCGAGTTGGGTATTACAAAACGTTGAAAAAAGAGGCAAGCGCGTGGCGCGAGAATGGGCAACTGGCTCGGGCATGCCGACCGGCTCCTGCACGGCGCAGCGGGCAGAAGCTCCGACCCGGTAAAGAAAGAGGCAAGAGAACCCGGAGGCGAGAAGAATCAGTGATCTTGCGGACATGGGGCGCAGCAGTGCCGCGCCCCTACGAAGAGGAAGCCAAGAGCCCAAGCTCAGAAGCATTGGCTGAGGAAACCACCTGGGGCGACCAAGGCATCACACTGAAGAATGCGTGGCCCGTACTAAAGGGCAAGTTTCTTTCGGTACCTGCACAAGAGTTCAGGTTATACTGGGGTAGTTCCGAGCCGCAGGCCGGGGGCGTACCCGTGCAGCCAGAGGCTACGGCCGGGAACCAGTAAGGCTAAAGAGAGGTGAAGGTTGCGGCGATTTGCGCTTCTTCTGATGTGTGCACTGACGCTGACATGCGCCAGCCAGTGCTCCGCCCAGATTTTCCACAAGAAGAAACCGGTTAACAAGTCCACGGATGCCACAAATACCGCGGAACCGGACAAGCAGTTGTACGACAAGGCCATGGTCGATATCAAACGAGGCCGCCACGAGGTGGGACGCCTGGCCCTGCAAACGCTGATCAACACGTATCCGGATAGCGAATACCTGGCGAAGGCAAAATTAGCCATTGCGGATTCCTACTTCAAGGAGGGCGGGACCTCCAACATCACGCTTGCCATCAACGGGTACAAAGATTTCATTGTATTCTTCCCGTTCTTGCCTGAGGCCGCTTACGCGCAGATGCAGGTGGCCATGGCGAACTACAACATGATGCCCAAGCCTGACCGCGATACCACGCACATAAGGGCTGCGGAAGAGGAGTTCCAGACGTTTTTGTTGAAGTATCCGAAGGACCCGCTGGTCCCGCAAGCAGAGCAACGGCTGCGTGAAGTTCAAGAAGTGTTGGCGGAGGGCCAGTATCGGGTCGCTTACTACTACTACATGAAGGGTGATCGCCGCGCCACTGCTGGCCGCTTAATCCCTCTGGTCCGGCGGTACCCTCTTTACAGCAAGTCTGACACAGCGCTGTGGATGCTGGGTGAGATTTTCGAGAAGAGCGAGCGCAAGGACGTTGCGGGGAGCTATTACGCGCAGATTGTAAAGAACTATCCGCTCTCGAGCCGCGCCGCCAATGCCAAGGGGAAATTGAAGGATTTTGGCATGCCCGTCCCGCAAGCCGATCCAAAGGCGGTGGCCTGGATGACGGCGGAGCAGAATGCGCCGCGCCAGCACGAAAGCCTTGTGCGCAAGCCGCTGGGAATCCTGCATTCCGGACCGGACGTCAAAATGACGGCGAGGAATGGCGTACCAAATCTGGAACCGGAGAGCAATGAGTCCACGAACGACATTCTTGCGGGCGGTGGACGCACAACCATCGCGGGGACCGGAGGGGGCACGACCGGAATCGTCGCCACGGTGAAGCCGGGCGAGCCAGCACCTGCGGGTGCAACAACCGAGGACGTCAACTCGACTGCGGGGAGCGATCCCGCGCCAGGTAGTGCTCCGAGCGCAGATTCACAGCCGGAGAGTGCGGGAACAGCTGCTCCAGGAGATGGGTCCTCGACAAGTACCGCAACACAAGACGGATCCACCAGTGCGGATAGCTCGAAGACGGATAACACGCAGCCTGCCTCGGGCAGTTCCAGCCAGAATCACAAAGAGTCCAGCAGCAAGAAGAAGGGGCTGAAGAAAATTCTGCCTTGGTAGCAAAGAGACGGCGGCCCTCAGCGGCGCTTCGCGCCCTGGGCTGAAAGCTCAGACCCCGTAAAGAGAGAAGCAAGAGATCTCGGAGGCGAGCAGAATTAGTGATCTTGCGGACATGGGGCGAAGCAGTGCTGCGCCCCTACGAAGAGAAACCCAAGAGAGCACGCTCCCTTCGACTTCGCTCCCCTCGAAGCTCGGGGCAAGCATGGCAGGCGCGATTACAACGCGTAACAGTTTTTCCGCCGCTCGCACCCCTTGCCCATTGGTACAGGTAATGAACTGGAACAAAGCATGTCTACTTCCGACACATGGACATAGCAGCGTAATTGACGCCCTCCGAGCCGAGTGCTCCAATTAGGTTTGAAGCTCGATGTATCGGCAGCCTGCCCTGCCCGGAGGACGTTCGGTGGCCAAGATACTGGTTGCGGACGACAACAGCAACATACAAAAGATGGTGGGATTGGCCCTGAAGGATCAGGGAATCGATGTTGTTGCCGTGGGCAATGGCGAAGCCGCGGTGCGCAAGATTTCGGACATACATCCGGACTTGGTGCTTGCGGATGTGTTCATGCCGGTGCGGAATGGCTATGAAGTCTGCCGGTACGTCAAAGAAGATCCAGCGCTTAAGCATATTCCGGTAATTCTGCTGGTAGGGGCGTTTGATCCCCTGGATGAGCAGGAGGCGCAGCGAGTTGGCGCCGATGGAGTTTTGAAGAAGCCGTTTGTTCCTCCCGACCCGTTGATTTCGATGGTTAAGTCCGCGCTGGCTCGCGCAGGGGTTGCTTTGGGAAACGCGCCCGCGGCAGAAAAAATGGCGCCAGCAACAAGGCGCTCAACCGCGGAAGCCGTCAACGCCGGAACCAGCGCCAAGCTAGCAGCTCTCACGCTGGAAAAACTTCCCGAAGCGACAGCAGTGCCCGTAGAAGAGTTTCCAACCCTTCCCACGCAGGTAAAGATAGCCTCGGGCAAGGAACCGCTTGCTTTCGGAAGCTTGCTGGATACGCCGGAAACGGAGGAGGAGGAGCCAATCCTCACTTCGAAGCCGATGATCCATCTGGCCGCAGACCGCAAATGGGACGAGGAGCCAGACGATGTCGAGGAAGAAAAAGAGGAAGTAGAGGAATCGGCGCAGGGTGGATGGCGCCCGGATGGCTTGGACAAGGACGTCGAGCCTGCCGCCGTCACATCCAAAGGAACTCCGGATTGGCGCGAGGAAGCATTCCACGGCGCATCGCCCGCTAAGAGCTCTTTGTCGAATCGTTGGAGCCCGGCCCCGGATCGGCCAGTGGTAGCGGGAGCCTCGGACTCGCAGTCCGTAGCGGTCACAACGGTTGAGACTAAACCCTCGGACGGGCCAGTTCCCTTCACCGGTGATGCCTGGGCGGCAGCAATGGCCGCCGGCGTCGAAGAAAAGCTTGCGGCGATCAAAGATAGCGAGACGCCAGCTCCGGAAGAGCAATCGCTGATTCAAGGCAAAGAAGTTTTGGCGCAAGAGCTTTCAACAAAGACTTCCGTTTCTAACGAATCTACCGCGGTGGAAGCCGCGCCACCTGCCGATGAAACGAAACTCGCGGACCCGCCGAATTGGGCCACAGTTCCGGAAACATCGTGGGAAAAGGAAGCCAAGAAAGCGTCTCTGCTGGCTTCAACGTGGGATGCGCCCAAGGTGCCTTCGGTTGACGATACGCAGGACGTACTTGTGTACGCCGCGGAGCCTCCGATAGCGCCCACTGAAGCTCATCCAGAAGCTTCTTCCTATGCCGAAGAAGTGGAGACGTTCAACGAGCCTGAAGAGCATGTTGAACCGGCGGTGAGCGAAACGCCGGCAGAGTCCGCGTTTGAGGCATCCGAGCCAAAGAGTTGGGAGAATGCTTGGGAAGCACCCGCTGCTGTGCCCGCAGAAACTGATGTCGTGGAGGCACAGACGGAAGCTTCGCAGGTTGAAGAGCACCAGGCAGCGACCGCAGTCGCAGAATCACCCATGACGGCACAGGCAATAGAGCCGGATATGGACGAAATTGTGGCCCGAGTTCTGGATAAGATGAACCCGGAAGTCATGCAGAGAGTTACACGCGAAATTCTGATGCCGGTCATCGAAGCCATCGTTCGCGACGAGATCGCTTCCAAGAAATCGTAACCCCCCGAACTCCCCTCATAAACCTGCGTACTGAATCCTCTCAGCTTACTATGGCAATGGAGGCGTGGAAACCTGCTTCGCTGAAAGCCATGCGGCCGCAGTCAAGCATAGTGCAATCATGATTGAGAAAGCGATGGGTAGGATGAAGAGGTATCTCCAGCTCACAACCGTGATGGCGGCAAAGCAAAGGGCGAACGCCCAGGCAGTGCCGCGCATGAGCGCCAAAGTCGCTGCCGGAAGGCCACCTAGCTGCCATGCCAATATCGCCGCGAATAGATAAAACACGCCGACAGAGAATCCGGCCGCTTCAAAGAGGTCCCAATACGTGCGGTTGAACCCCTGCACTTCAAAGTGAATTGACCGCATTGAGGCAAGAAGGGCATCAACTCCCCATTGAGGATCAGACTGGCGAAAGCCGAGTGTATGTGCTGCCGCGAAAAGCAGCAGAAGAACAGCAGCGATTCGATAAAAAATAGATGCTTTCATTCTTGCCTCCAGAGATCACCGCAGCGGACACCACTATCCTGCCGCGTGGGTTCAAACTGTACCACTATCCAAATAGCGAGCTTTGACATCCAAATAGCGAGCGACACCAAATAGCGAGCGAATTGACGCGCCGGAGTGCCTGCCCTTATATTCAAAGATTCCCTTGCAAGCGGATGCGTTTGCCTTGCGCATGCGCAGGGAGATGAGGAAGGAATGCCGCGAGAGATAGCGAAAGCGTACGACCCGAAGCAGATCGAGCCGCGCTGGGCGGAATTTTGGGTCAAGGAAAAACTTTTCAAGGCTGATGCGGACGCTCCGGGGCCGGTATTCTCGATCGTGATCCCGCCGCCGAATGTAACCGGTTCGCTGCACATCGGGCACATGCTGGAACACACGGAAATCGACGCGCTGACGCGTTGGCACCGCATGCGCGGCTACAACGCGCTGTACCTGCCGGGAACCGATCATGCGGGGATTTCGACACAGCGAGCCGTGGTGCGGCAACTGTCTCATCAGGGAATCCATTACAGGGACCTGGGGCGCGAAGAGTTCCTGAAGCGCGTATGGCAATGGAAGGAAGAGAACGGCGGAACGATTCAGCGGCAAATGAGACAGATTGGGGAGTCGTGCGACTGGTCACGGGAGAGGTTCACACTATCGCCGGAATTGTCGCGAGTGGTACGCGAAGTTTTTGTGCGCCTGTATGAAGAGAGGTTGATCTACCGGGCAAAGCGCATGGTGAACTGGTGTCCCGGCTGCCGGACGGTGTTGAGCGACCTGGAAGTGGTACACGAAGAAAAGCAGGGACACCTTTGGTACATCAGGTATCCCGTGGTGGGAGTTAAAGAACATTTGGTGGTGGCAACTACGCGGCCCGAGACGATGCTGGGGGATACGGCGATCGCGGTGCATCCTGAAGATGAGCGCTACCGGCATCTGATCGGGAAGAAGGCGGTATTGCCGCTGATGAACCGGGAAATCCCGATCATCGCCGATGAGATGGTGGACCGCGAATTTGGCACCGGCGCGGTGAAAATTACGCCGGCGCACGATCCGAATGACTTTGAGGCCGGCAAGCGCCACGATCTGCCACTGATCGATGTACTGACCGACGACGCGCACATGAATGAAAATGCCGGGGCTTACGCGGGGCTGGAGCGTTTTGCGGCGCGGAAAAGAATCGTGGAGGACCTGCAAGCGCAAGGGTTGATGGAAAAAATTACCGAGCACACCAACGCTATCGGGCATTGCGAACGCAGCCGGACCATCGTTGAGCCGCGCGTATCCACGCAATGGTTCTGTTCGATGAAACCGCTGGCCGAGCCGGCGATCGCGGCAGTGGAGAGCGGAGACATCCAGATTATTCCGGACAACCGGAGGGAAGAATATTTCAACTGGATGAGGAATATCCGCGATTGGACGCTTTCCCGGCAACTGTGGTGGGGGCACCGGATTCCCGCGTGGTACTGCCAGAAATGCGGCGAGATCATCGTCTCGCGGGAAGATCCGGCGAAGTGTCCGAAGTGCGGCTCAGCGGAATTGCAGCAAGATCCGGACGTGCTGGATACGTGGTTCAGTTCAGGACTGTGGCCGTTCTCGACTCTGGGCTGGCCAGAGAATACTCGCGATTTTCAGAAATACTATCCCACCAGCCTATTGATTACGGGGTACGACATTCTGTTCTTCTGGGTGGCGCGAATGATCATGATGGGGCTGCATTTCACAGGCAAAGTTCCCTTTCGCGTTGTGTACCTGCACTCACTGGTGCGCACAGCGAGTGGCGAAAAAATGTCCAAGTCAAAAGGCACCGGGCTTGATCCTGTTGCGCTGAATGAGGAATACGGGACCGACGCGATGCGGTTCTGCCTGGCGTCGATGGCCGCGCCGGGAACGGACATCATACTGTCCGACGATCGGTTGGGCGGAGCGAGAGCGTTTGCCAACAAAATCTGGAATGCGGCACGGTTCCTGTTCCTGAACCTGGAGAAGTTTGAGCAGGGAGGAACGTCGCTGGAGGAATTGGCCGATCCGGCGATACGGGCAAAGGCGCCACATGCCTATCAGGGGCAAATACCGCTGGTGGACCGCTGGCTTTTTGCGCGGCTGGCCGAAACGGTGCAAACGGTAAACGACGCGCTTGCCAATTACCGCTTTCACGAAGCCGCGCAGAACGTGTATCAGTTCTTTTGGGGGGATTTCTGTGACTGGTACATCGAATGGGTAAAGCCAGAGCTGCAAAGCGCGGACCGTGGGCGCGCGACAGTAGCCTGGAAGAATCTTTTTGCGGGATTTGATGCCGCGCTGCGCCTGCTGCATCCCTTCATGCCGTTTCTGACGGAAGAGCTTTGGCATCAATTGCCGCAGAAGGCGGGGGCAAAATCGATTGCACTGGATTCGTATCCATCGGCGCAAGAAACATGGAAGGATGCGCAAGCGACCAAGGAATATGGCCTGGTCCAGGAGATTATTCAAACACTGCGGACGATTCGCGCGGAAATGAAGATGGATCCCAAGAAGAAAGTGGCGGCAGAATTCTTCAGCGCTGATCCAGGGGCCCGTGGAGTCATCGAAGCGAGCAAGGATGCAATCCTGCGGCTGGCGAATCTTTCGGAATTCGCCGTGCTTTCGCAAAAGCTGGCCGCGGGCGAGGGGGGCATGCGCTCGACAGCGGAATTTGACGTGCGCATCCCTTACACGGCGGAGGGCGTTGATGTGGCCGCGGAACGGGTGCGGCTGAAGAAAGAGATTGAAGGATTGCAGAAGGCTATTGCCTCGAAGGAAAAACAGCTGGGGAATGAGACGTTCCGGAACCGGGCGCCGGAAAAAATTGTTAAGGAGATGGAAGAGGTGTTAAAGGGTCAGGGCATCGAGTTGAAGAAACTTTTGGACCGGTTGAAGCAGTTGGGAGAGGGTTAAGGCGCGGGGTAGAGACCTTGCCTAGATGGGGCACAGCAGTGCTGCGCCCCTACGCAGAGAAAGCAATAAGGAGCGTAAAGCCGCCCTTACAGATCAGGGATGGGCGGAGAAGTTAGGCTGGCGGTCCGCCTCAGAAGGCGGACCCTACAGGAAGAAAAGCGAGGGCGAGCCTTCCGAGGGACGTCACGGAATGGATTGGAATTCTGCGTACATTCAGAAATTAATTGCTTCGGCGCTAAAGGAGGATGTGGGGCCGGGGGACGTAACCGTGGCGGCCACGATTCCGGAGGGCGCGCGGGGCCAGGCTCGTATCATCGCAAAGCAAGATTTGATTTGCGCGGGATTGCCGCTGGCGGAAAAAGTATTTCACGCCCTGGATCCGCGGATGAAGATCGAGATGCAGGCGGCGGACGGGCAGAAGATTGCCAAGGGACAAAACGTTTTGCACCTGGACGGCAGGGCATCCGCGATTTTGACTGGCGAACGAACGGCGCTCAATTTCCTTGGCCGCCTGAGCGGGATTGCGACTCTTACGCATCTTTTCGTGGAGCAGCTCGCCGGCACGCGGGCCAAGATTCGCGACACGCGTAAAACGACTCCGGGACTGCGCTTGCTCGAGAAATATGCCGTGAAAATGGGCGGCGGCACAAATCATCGCATCGGCCTGTACGACGCCATTCTGCTGAAGGAAAACCATATTGCCCTTGCTGGTGGCGTGAAAGCCGCGCTGGACCAAGCGCACGGCCATGCTTCTTCTCAAATGAAACCTCGTTCGATGACCGCCTATGAAGCGGTTGGAACGGCACCTTCGGAAGCAGAAGCGAGTTCCCTTCCCATCCAGATCGAGGTGCGCAATGAGACCGAGCTGCGAGAAGCGCTTTCGGCCGGAGCGGAATCCCTGCTGCTCGACAACCTGAGCCCGGAGCAGGCGCGCCCGTGCGTCGAGATTGCGCGCAGGATTCGCGCTGACTGCATCGTGGAAATATCGGGAGGCATCACTCTGGCGAACGTGCGCGCTTATGCGGAGACCGGGGCCGATTATCTTTCCTCGGGAGCGCTCACGCATTCCGCCCCGAATGCGGATTTCAGCCTGCTTGTGGATAGCCTGCAAGAAAAGTAAGCTAGGACCCACGGAAACACAGGACCAGGGCCGAATGCCCCAAACACCCTCTCTACCAGGAACAACCGATCGGCGGCTGGCAGCTCTTCTTACGCTGCTATCGGAGAACGCCACAATTGTGATCAGCGGAGCGCGAATTGCGCGTGAGGTTGGCGTTTCGCGGTCAATGGTGTGGAATTGGGTGGAACAATTACGAAAACTGGGCGTACAGGTGAAGGGACAGCGCAGCACGGGATATTTTCTGGAAAAAGTTCCGGATATTCTGACGCCCGACCTTTTGCGAAAACGCCTGAAGGGCAATCTGTTCGGAAAAAGGGTTCTTCATTTCTTCAAGACCGATTCAACCAATCGCGTAGCCATGGAATTGGGCTACGCAGGCGATCCGGAAGGCACGATAGTCATGGCGGAGGCACAAACCGCCGGCCGAGGACGATCAGGACGCACTTGGCATTCCGAACGCGGCACGGGCTTGTATTTCACAGTGTTGTTAAGACCGCAACTCTCTCCCGCACAAGCGCCGCTGTTGACGATGCTCGCCGGCGTCTCTGCTCAAACGGCCATAGAAGCGCAGACCGGACTCGCCCCGGAACTCAAGTGGCCGAATGACCTGATGCTGAACGGCAAGAAACTCGGGGGCATCCTGACGGAGATGCACGCCGAACCGAACGCGGTGCGATTCGTGATCGTGGGTATTGGCATCAACGTGAATCAGGAAAAGTTCCCCGCCGAACTTTCGACGATTGCCACGTCGCTTCGGAAAGAATCCGGCCGCATGACTTACCGGCTGGAACTGTTGGCGCGGTTGCTGAGGCAATTCGAGAGCGACTACAATCGGTTCCTGCACGAGGGCCCAGCATTTGTGGTGGATCGTTTCCAAAGTGTGTCTTCTTTTGCGCAAGGGCGGCGTGTGCGCGTGGACACGGGCGTGGAATCGTACGCCGGGACAACCGCGGGACTCAGCCCCGAGGGACTTCTTCTGGTTGCGAGAGACGACGGGCCGCTGGTGACGGTAATTGCGGGAGATGTGACCGAGGTTCGCTAAACGATGCTGCTGACCATCGACGTAGGCAATACAAATACGGTGCTCGGCGTGTTCCGAAAAGACGAGCTGGCCGCCAACTGGAGGCTGACCACGGCACGCGCGCAGACGGTGGACGAATACGGCGTGCTTACGCGCAACCTTTTTTCATTGGCCGGGCTGAATCAGGAGATGATCGACGGCGTAATCATCAGCTCGGTGGTGCCACCGTTGAATTGGACCTTGGCGGAAATGTCGCGGCTGTACCTGGGAAAGAAAGCTCTTTTTGTGGAGTTGGGCGTGAAGACGGGAATGTCCGTGAACGTGGACAATCCCATGGAAGTGGGCGCGGACCGCATCGTGAATGGAGTGGCGGCATTCCAGCGGTATGGGGGCCCCTGCGTGGTGGTGGACTTCGGAACGGCTATCACCTTTGACGTGATTTCCGCGAAGTGCGAATTCCTGGGAGGTGTGATTGCACCGGGGATCGGCATTGCTTCGGAAGCGCTGTTTGCGCGCACGGCACGGCTGCCGCGCGTGGAAATCAAGGACCCAGGCAAAGTGATCGGCACGAACACGGTGACGAATATTCAGGCGGGGCTGTATTACGGGGCGGTGGACCTGGTCGATGGCATGCTGGCGCGCATCAAAACGGAAATGAAAGCGGAGCCCACGGTGGTGGCCACGGGGGGACAGGCGCGGCTGGTGGCTCGGGGGTCGAAGCACATCAAGCATGTAGATGAATTTCTGACGCTGGCGGGTTTGCGGTACATTTGGGAGAAGAACCAGCCGGGTGAAGCGCATCGCGAAACACCGCCGCCTGCCAATGCCAAGGCCGAAGCTGTAAAGACGAAGAAGGCACCTCGCTAAAACCTGAAGCGTTTGCAAACGCGCTCTCAACTCTCAACATGAACAATTGGAATTACTTTAATTATTTCACGGAAATCGAAGAGTACTTCTGGAAGAAGCGCGGGGCACATCTTCTGGTTTCTCCGCTGGATTGGGCCATCATGGAGACTTGGCAGAAGGCGGGTGTGCCGCTGGAATGCGCTTTAAAAGGGATCGACCGAGCATTTGAGAGCTACCAACGATCACGCCGAGGCGCGGGCAAGCCGTTGAAGAGCCTGGCATATTGTACGGACTCGGTGTTGGAGGCGGCGGAGGAACAACAAGAGGCCGCCGTTGGGGCGCAATCGCAGACGCGCTGCGAACCGCGCGAACCATTTTCTCGCGAAGAGTTGCAGGCTTATTTGAGGCGGAATGCCGAGATGTTGCGAAACGCGGCCGGCCGCTATGAGAAAACACACGCCAGTCTCGCTGTTTTCCTGGGACAGGCCGCGGAAAAGGTGATTTCCGCCGAGACATTATTGGAGGCGCCGGGAAAACTGGATCTGGAAGACCTGGAGCGGCGGATGACCATTGTGGACGAAAAGGTTCATGCCTCGCTTCTTACGCATGCCTCGGAAGAGTTGCTGCTGAAGATCCGGCGCGAGGTGGATTCGCAACTGGCGGCCTACCGGCGCAAAATGAAAGCCGAGCAACTCGCCCTGGTCGAGAAGCAGTATTCGCAGAAGCGCTTGCTGGACGAGTACAAATTGCCGCGCTTGAGCCTTTATTACTTTTCGCCGTGAGTTACGGAGTTGAAGAGGGATTCCTCACTGCGCAGACTCCGTTCGGAATGACGGTAGTGAGATTAGGGGGAAGGAAGAAGTAAACCCAAGAACCGACCTGAAGGTCGGCCACTACAAACCCAGGAG
>JBAVHY010000138.1:0-54224 GCA_049686315.1 Candidatus Acidiferrum sp.
GCGCGGGTGTAGCCGCGTGACGCAGAAATGAACTCCCTGAGTGTGTGCCTTATCGCTCAGAATGAGCAGGAAAATTTGCCCCGGGTGCTGCAGTCTGTCCAGGGAATCGCCGATGAAATCGTGGTTGTGGACGGCGGCAGCACGGATGGCACGCAGGAAATTGCGCGAGAATGCGGCGCCAGGGTGTTTTTTCGCGCGTTTACAAATCATGCGGACCAGAAAAACTATGCCGCCTCGATAGCCTCGCACGACTGGATTCTTCTCCTTGATGCCGACGAAGAGCTAAGCGATGAATTGAAAAAATCCTTCCGCAAATGGAAGCAGCAGGCGCCGGAGTTCCTGGTTTATGAAATGCCGCGGCTAACCTGGTATCTGGGAGCATGGATCCGTCATTCGCGATGGCATCCGGACTGGCAGCGCCGGCTCTATCGCCGGGACCAAGCCAGCTTCAGCGGCGTAATTCATTCGGCATTGCGTTATGAAGGCGGGATAGGACGATTGCGCGGCAACCTGCTGCATTACACGGTTCGCACTTTTCCGGAGCACGAAGCGAAACTTGAGAAATACACCACCGCCATTGCCAAGGAAATGTTCGATCAAGGAAGGCGCAACTGGCGTGCGGCCGTATGGCTGGCGACTCCCTGGAGCTGGATAAAACATTTTTTCCTCGGGGCCGGCTTCCTGGATGGGTATCGCGGAGCGTTGATTGCCCAAATGGCCGCGCGGGGCGTGCGGCTGAAATTTCAGAAACTTGGGAAGCTCATTGAAGCGGATCGTCGCGCACCGTGCCGAAAAATGAACTAAGAGTATTTTACGTTAATCTGGAGTGTGAGTGACGCACAAGGTGGGAAACACGATCCACGGCGGTGAAGACTTGCTCAGAAAATGGTGCGCGCCGTGAATGTGCCAGACCTAACAGTGATTCAGCTCGCGGTGTTGAAACACCTCCCGGCTCTTGGCTTGCCTTTGGGCGCCAGTGTCCTGGACGCTCCTTGCGGTGGCAACGGCGCGCTAACGTTGGCTCTCCGGGATAGGGGATTCAGTGGCATAGGTGCAGACCTCGAGGCCGTAACGCGCCTCGGCAAAGCGTTCGTACAAGCCAATCTCGACGCGCCGCTTCCCTGGCCGGACCGGAGTTTCGACGCGGTATTTTCAACGGAAGGAATCGAGCATCTCGAGAATCATTTCTCCTTCCTGCGCGAGATCTACCGAATTCTCAAGCCTGGCGGTCTCTTGGTTCTTACTACCCCCAATATCACTGCACTCCGTTCCCGCGTGCGATTTTTTGGCAGCGGTTTCTTCGGCCGAGACGTTCGCCCGCTGAACGAAACTGCGCGGCATCCCCTTCATCATATTAGCCTCGCCACGTTTCCCGAGTTGCGTTATGAGTTGCTTATGTCCGGCTTCCAACTGCTCAAAGTGCAGCACACACACATCAAGCAGGTGAGCTATCTTTATTCAATCTACGTGCCCTGGATGTGGCTCTACACCCTGCTGGCCTTCCGGAAAGAAAAGGATGCTGCACAAAGGAAAAGGAACAAGGAAATATTGGCCACGCTCCTTTCTCCTTCCCTTCTCTTTGGGGAATGCCTGATGTTGGTTGCCAAAAAGTGCGGTACGGGATGATTCCCCTCATTGTGGATCTTGAAACAGAGTGGCGCGGCGGACAAAATCAAGCGCTGCTCTTGTTGAAAGGGCTGTACGAACGAGGTCACGCCGCGGAACTTCTGACCACAAAAGGATCTTCCCTTGGGCATCGTTCTAAGAAGACTGGCATCTGTGTGCATGAAGTGTCTCGAGGAATGCTCCGCTTAAACGCGGCACGTAAGATACGCTGGCTCTTGAGTGATGGAAGATTCGATCTGGTACATGCGAATGAGGCACACGCATTGACGGCAGCATGGTTGGCTGGCGCGCATCGCCGCTTGCCGCTTGTGTCTTCGCGGCGGATAGGTTTCCCGTTGCAAGGAAACTGGATGTCCTTGGCAAGATTCCGGGCATTGGATCGTTTTGTGGCAAATAGCAACAACGTCGCGCAGAGTTTGGTCGAAAGTGGATTTCCTCCGGACCGTATTGTCATTGTAAATGAGGGCGTGGAAATTCCGGAGCGGACGTCGATTGAAGAACGAAAGGAGGCGCGCAAAGGATGGGAGGTGGCGGACGACGAGTTCTTGTTCGGTTGCGCGAGCGCCTTCGTACCCGAAAAAGGCCAGCGCCATGTAGTTGAGGCGCTCCGTATAGTGAGGGAGGCGTATCCGAAAACACGAGTGGTACTAGCAGGCGAAGGAAGATGCCTCGCCGAGGTGGAGGACCTTGCAGAACGGCTGGATTTGCCGCAAGCGGTCCTCCTGCCAGGGTTTGTCAGAAATATGCAGAAGTTCTATGCGGCGCTGGACGCGTTCGTGTTTCCTTCAGAATTCGAAGGTCTGGGAACGGCGCTGCAGGCAGCGATGGCTTATGGTTTGCCTGTGATTTCTACTACCAGGGGCGCGCTCGGTGAAGTGGTGGAGGATGGGCGCACGGCCCTGGTGGCCGAGCCCAATGCCGCCGAATTCTCCCGCGCCATGCAGCGGTTGTTGCGCGATCCGAGCTTGCGCGAGCAGTTGGGGGAGGCCGCGCGCGAAGAAGTGAAGCGCCGCTTCTCCGCGGACCGAATGGTAGAGAACACGTTGAGCGTATATGAAACGATCCTGGGGTAAACGCGAAGCCGGCGCAAACATCTCCACTAGACGGCAAAAGCGCCGTGCGGCTCCTTCTTGATCCGCGCGGCGCTATGCTTTTGCGCTAATAAATGAACTTCCTTGAGAAATGTTCCAGCCGTTCCCTCCTATCCGCTTGCCGCACTCCGTCAAGCTAATTTGCAGATTGAACTACCCATCGTCCTTCTCGCTCGAGGAACTCCACCCCAATGGCATAGCCGTCGCCATGCACTGGCTGGCAGTAAGCCACTCGAGCAGCGGAACGAAACTCTCCGGTGCGCGATGCAAAGAGCAGTTGCGCACCTTTATCCCAGTGCCGTGTGCTGACCACCCGCGCACCCTTGGCACTGACGTTTTCGGTAAATGTAGCTTCCACGCCGGGAATTTGCCCATACCCCTCAAGAACCACGGGAATCTCCATCGGAATGCGATTCTCACTGCGGTGGAAGCGATGGTTATTCCTGAGAGGCATTGGTCATTCTCCTCAGAGGCACGCGGCAAGGCGCGTGATGGAATTCATCGTGTTTCCACGATGCTTCATGCGATAAAGTGCGCGATCGGCAGCGCCCAGAAGCTTTTCCGCGGAGTCGCCGTCTTCCGGATAGGCGGCGATACCCGCGCTCACGGAGAGTTTGGGCTCTTCCACTTCGGAAGAGAGACGCTCGCGAACGCGAGTCGCGACGCGAAAGGCGGTTTCCTTGGGAGCCTCGGGAAGGACCAGGGCGAACTCGTCGCCGCCGTATCGCGCGGGAGTATCGATGGCGCGGGAATGGTTGCGCAGAATTTTTCCCAGCCGCACCAGGGCTCGGCTGCCCACCAAATGGCCGTAACGATCGTTGATGGCTTTTAGCCCGTCCATATCCAACAGCACGACGCTGAAGGGGCGACGGGTTCGGCGGGAACGGTCCAGCTCGGACTCAATCACGGCAATCAGCCGGCGGTAATTCGCCAGGTTCGTGAGCGGATCACTTATCGCCAGAGAGCGTACCTGATCAAACAAGCGCGCCTGGTCGATCAAGGCGCCACCTAAGATGATTCCGTAGCTGGCCACCTTCGTGATTTCCGCAAAGAAGAAGGGGCCGTCAAACATGCGCCGTGAAAACAGAGCCGCCAAGTGACAGGCAGCGTTCAGCAGCGCAACAAAAAACAACGAATAATCGTACAAGGAGGCCTCATCGCTGCTCTTCTGCTGCTCCCGGAAACGCCGGTAAAAGAAAAGCGCAGCCAGGCCGAACAGCACTCCAGGGAGAAGTTCCCAGGGACGAGAGAACAGCGCGCCATATTTGGCTATGGGAGTGGCCGGTGCGGCGATAAAGGCGGCGCTGGTAATGTAAGCAGCGGCCGCGACCACGAACAATGCTCCCGCTGTTTCACGACTGGGCTGACGGGAAGTCGGAAGAAAGCGCTCGACCCCGAGCGCGGCCAGCAGCAAAACCGCCAGCAGCGTGCGCCCTACCATCCAACCCATGGGCACATGCGAAAGGATAACTTGACCGCTGTGGAGCAGGTCGTTCAAGCCAAAATAGCCCACTGTCTCAATCATCCCCGAGAGCACAAATGCAAACGCCAGAATCAGCGCCACGCGGTCATGCGTGCCGCGGAAACGTACCAATGCGTTGGCTGCATAACAGAAGCTGAGGAGGGTCCCGCCCACTTCCAGGTACAGATACGTTGTGGGAGCGCCGGCGACATGGGCGTAGCGGGAGTAGAGCACCGCTCCGAGAAACAGGACCAGAAGTACGCTGTACGCGATAAGAGGAAGCCGACCGCGGTCCTTGCGGAGAAACCCGGTAATCCTTGCCCAAACCCCCAAAATAACCCCCCATTGCCGGAGAAACCCGGACAAGTCGAGGTTTGCACGTCCGTGACCTTTCCTTGCGCCAAGGAGTAGTCTGCAAGCAATTGCAATCTAAAGAGTTATTGGCGGGCTCGAGAGGGGAGATCGGTCTGAGACAGGTTCGAGACGCAAAACGGCGCAGACGGCGTGCTTTTTTGGAACATTATCACTCGTGTATCCAGATAGTTAGCAGGCGATTGCGCAAGTGTGAGTGAAAACTCAGCTTTGTCTCATCCTGAGACTGTCTCAAGCTGGGATGAGGCACTCCTCAGGGCTTCGGAGGTAGGTCACAGGCACCAATGGGACTCGTAAAGCTCTGTCGCTTGTGGGATCCATCACAGAAAGGTTGAGTGCCGGAGTGCCCGCAGCGGCAAACAGTGACGAAAGTGCGGCCGCCGAGTCCAAACTTCTGGCCCGTCTGATCGACAATTTCAAAATCACCTTCGATGCGGATGGGACCGTTATTGAAAAAGGTCACTTTGGTGCCTGCCACAAGTTCCTCCATGATTTGTCAGTTGTAACGCGCGAAGCGTTTCCAAGATAGCGGGGCACGCGGCGAAATACAAGAACCGCAAGCGATCGAATGCCTTGCTTCGTATTTTAGTTGCGGCACAGAGTTCGTCTAATAGCGTGGCACGGAAGGATCGACCTCGGTGGACCAGGACAGGATTCCCCCGTGCAGGTTGTAGACCTTGCGGAAGCCCGCCTGGCGCAGGAAATCGACGGCCTGGGCGGAACGTTTGCCGCTTTTGCAATGCGCCACAATTTCACGGGCGGAGTCGAGTTCGTGAACACGCCGCGGCAGTTCGCCGAGAGGGATAAGGTGGCCCTTGAGGTTGCAGATCTGGTATTCGTGCGGCTCGCGGACATCTAGGATGAAAACGTCATCGCCCTTGTCGAGGCGCTCCTTCAGTTCGCGCGCAGAAATTTCGGGAACGTGAAGGTCGCTCTCCTGTTCCTCCTCGCCACGAATGCCGCAGAATTCGTTGTAATCGATGAGCTGGTGAATCTTGCGGTGCGTGCCGCACATCGGGCAATGAGAGTTCTTGCGCAGTTTCAGCTCCCGGAATTTCAGCGACAGGGCTTCGAACAGGACCAGGCGGCCGGAAAGGGAATCTCCCCGGCCAATGATCAGCTTAATAGTCTCAAGAGCTTGGAGTGAGCCAACGATACCCGGCAGCACGCCGAGCACGCCACCTTCGGCACAGGAGGGCACGAGGCCCGGTGGAGGAGGCTCGGGATAAAGGCATCGGTAGCAAGGTCCGTCAGGCATTCCGAACACCGTGACTTGGCCCTCAAAACGGAAAATCGAGCCGTAAACGTTGGGCTTGCCCAGAAGGATACAGGCATCATTCACTAAATAACGCGTTGGAAAATTGTCCGTGCCGTCGACAATGATGTCGTAGTCCTTGAACAGCTCAAGAGCGTTTTCGCTGATGAGCTTTGTTTCGTAGGTGGCGATCTGAACGTCAGGATTCAAGTTGCTGAGCCGCGCGCGCGCCGCTTCGGTCTTCGGCTTGCCCACATCGCTGGTGCCAAAAGTAACTTGGCGCTGCAGATTGGTGAAATCCACGACATCGAAATCGACCAGGCCAAGGTGGCCCACGCCCGCTGCAGTAAGGTACAACCCGAGTGGCGCGCCCAAGCCACCAGTGCCGATGAGAAGAACTCTCGCAGCCTTGAGCTTGAGCTGACCTTCCATGCCCACTTCCGGCATGATCAGGTGGCGGCTATAGCGCAGAATCTCTTCGTTTGTAAGGCTCGCCGCCGGCGCTTGGCCCGTCAGCGGCTGCAATTTGATGGACATGAAACGGTTCCTTCGGACTAGTTTACGCGGAGAATGCCCCCGAGGAAAGGACGGCCATCGCATCAGTTTCGATTGGCCGCCGGGGCAGCCAATCGCGCCTACAGGTTAAACGTCCGTTTTATTCCCATCTCGATGGCTCCCACGGCCGAAGCCCCCGCCGCTTGACCCAGTGCGCGATAGTTTTCGAAATGCGTTTCGTCGAACCACTGGTTGGCGATCGTGTCATCTGGGAAGCGCGAATTGGTAAGCGCATAACCAAGAACATCGTCCGGGTCGCCGTCAACCAGAGTGGGCTTGATATACACGATCAGGCCGTCTTCCTGAGCCGATGCCGGGTTATAACGGACCTTGCCAGTAACGAAGTGGGCGCGCGAACGGAGGATCGCCGGGTCCTTGGGGTTTTTCTCCGGCTTCAGCTGATCGATATCATCAAGAATGATGTCCACTCCAAAATCAGTGCGGCAGTGCTCGATGGCATTATGCAAATCCGCGAACTCGCAGCCGGAATCGCATGATGCATCGCAGGCCACAATCAACTTACACCGCCGGCGCACGAGTTCATAGATGCCGAGGTTCTCAAAGTGACCGCCGTCGGAAAGGTAAACATAATCACTGTCGTCGGTGCTGGCGCCTAACAACTCGCGAAGCAGCCAGTAAAAACCAAGCGCTGGACTCCCGTGCTGCCATCGCTTGCCCGCGGGATTGCCGATCCACCAGCCCAGCCGCACGTCGAACAGCGTCATCAGAAAAGCCAGCGACGGCTCCGAATACGAGCCCATGTTGGGGCTGGCGGCAGCCCCGGAAATGGCCATGGTTGTCCCTAGCGTGATCCCAGTCTTATATCCTGGCAGCTTACAGCCCGCCTTTTCCGTAGGCCCGAAGAATGATTCCCATTCCTTCTTGCCGGGGAGTTGGCGCGTAAACCCGCCATGGAGGGGCGTGAAGGCGAAAGAACGGGCCTTGCGGGTTTGCAGTGCCAGCTCTTTGCCGCGCACGACGTTCAGGCTTGTGTTGACGATCGGGATCGGGCGCGCATCCTTTGGGTTGTTCGACTGATCGGGAATCTGCAAGCTTGCCAGCGGAAAATTGTCGGCATCGGAAAACCCGGTAAAGGGCTGGGAACTGCGTCCAGGCACGGACGCGCCCAAGTAGCATCGCACTAGCCGGTTGCGGTACAGATAATGAATGGAGAATTCGTTGATATCGACCCGCCAGGAAAAAATCATGGCGGCAACGAACAGGAGCACACACGCGGCTGGCACACCTGGGTGAAAATTCAAGTCGCTGGGTAATGCCAGGATGCCGGATCCTGCCGCTGTAATCCGGTTTGAAATCGTTGCGGCGAGCAGCGAAAGCCCCATTAGCAATCCAAGAATGAAAATATGCGGGGTTACTTTCGCTAGATAATGCAGCAACCTGTCGCGGTAAGGCAGCGCGGAAATCAACTTGCCGCTCCAATCGCTCTTGCCGAAGACAACTCCGTATATCGTCGAGCCGATCCACACCAGCACGCCAGTGAAAGTCAGTGAATGATGAGGGTGGCGCTGCTGCTCCCAGCCCAAGAACTGCCCCAAGCCGTAAGGAAAGTAAACCGCGATTAGAAACAGAAAAACCCAGCAGAAAGCGTATATTACCAACCAGCCGCCGAGCCTTCCCCACCATTCGCGGTGAGCGTCGGTCATTCCGCGCCCCATCATCCCAATATGCAGGAGACCGGCGAGCAGCATCATAAGGATGGTAAGGGGCGTCCCGAATGTCATTACATGCCACTTAGTAAACGCAGTCCCGGATGCATCCCCTACAGGAATCAGGACCCTGGCGTAGGGCACGTAGAGATAGCCGACGATAACGCCGGTCACCACTGCCGTCGCGAGGAGCAGCCATACCTTTGGCCCCCCGTTTCCTGTCGCTTTGATGTTTGCCCGTACAATCGAGCGAACTGCCAAGGCGCCTGCCCATAAGCCAAAATACAAGCAGATCCCCAAGATTGGCGCGCGGTACAGCGGGTGCTCCACGATCTGCCACTTGGTGAGGAATTGGCCGAGTCCGTAGGTGAACAGTGCGGCCGAAATAAACAGGGGAACCACAATCAAGCCCTGAACGGCCGCTTGATGTGTGAACCAGCAGTCCCTCCTTTTCCGGCGCGGGTCAACCGAGACCAGATTCAGGCCAATGAAAATCACCGCGAAGAGGCCGAGCGCGAGTCCCAGGCCCAGCCCGAAGTATTGGGATTCCATGTAAGCCTGCACGGTGTCCGAGAATCGTCCACGCAGGCCTTCCTCTGCGCTCTCCAGCAAATGAAGCAGGTAGACAAACGTTCGCGGCAACAGCAGCAAGGAAAGCAGCGCCAGTACAAGGATGATCTGGTTGAGAAGTGTGTTGCGCACATAACTGGCGGCAAAGGCCCAAAAATCCGCGCCGAGCAAGCCTTTTCGCGGCGTCAGGTAGTTGCTGAACTCCCGCAGAAAATGGATCTCTGGAGGGTCGGCGGATTCGCGCGGCGAGTCCGGGCGGGCGGCAAGCCGTTCTTCGACCTTCTGGATTCCGATACCCTGGTGGTGCATCCACCCCATCAGCCACCCGCCAATGTAGCCGCCACCGGCAACGGTGGAAAGATAGTCGAACACGCGCAGCAATTGCGCGTTTGCCAGCGCCTGGAGCACCCCAAGGTTGAACGTGGCGCTTCGGATACCTCCGCCAGAAAATGCCAACCCGATCAGGCTCTCTCTCGCAGCTGGCCGAACAGCTCCGTTGCCGAGCCGCAAATTGCGCGAGGTTTCGACCTGCTGAAACTCGGCGTCCAAAACTTCATTGATCGTTGATGAGGGTGTCGCTGTCATACTTGGCCGCCGGCTTCCCGTTTAGTATTGCTGCGTCGCTCCTGGCCGTTAGGGCACAGGCGCAGAAAGCGCCTAACACGCCTGGACTACCTTCGCCTTTCAGGATCAAATGTCGTGGGCGGAGCGGCGCCGAATCAGACTCTGGCGGTCTATACTATCGATTAACTCCCTGGCTCTCAACTCAGGCTTGAAGCTGGTTGATAACTCTTCCTCTAGAATAGTAGTGAGGCATCCGGGCGAAACGTATCATGCGATGAGCCGCACTACCCACCAAGCTCGCGAAGAAGTCCAGGCGAAATCTTAGATAATCCTCGCGGGAACCGCGTTAGAATCACCGAAACTAAATTCCTGCAGGGAGGAATGGTCATGCTCTTCGTTACCCTTCATGGCGGCAAGCCAGAGAAGAACCCGCACAAGAACAACGTCCACGCCTACGATAAGGGCGGCACAAACATCACTCCCTCCGTGCTGGAAAAGACCGAAGGCGTGATACTGGATGAGCTGCGCGGCATCCACCACTTCGGCAAGTATCTCTATGTTGTCAATGCCAACAAAACGCAAAACGGCCTGCTTTGCTATCGAGGATCGCGCACCAATTATCGGTTCGCCGGCACGTTTGTATCGCGGGAAACCTGCAGGGGCATTCTGCATCCCTTTGATCTTACGTTTGATGGCGCGGGTCACTGCTACGTATCGAGCCAGGATACGAACGTGGTCACGCGCCTGAAGGTCTCGGCGGGCGGCAAAATTGGTAAGCCCGCGCCTGTGGCTCCGGCGCTTCCCGCGCATGGAAAGTTCCTGCCAGGCACTTTTGTAGCCTCGAGCGTTGGAAACTTGAGTAAGCCTCCGACGACACCGGTTCCGGCTCCCATGGGGCTTCGGTACTCCGCAAAGGGCAAGAAGAAGCATTCTGTTCGCGGGATTTTGTGGGCGAACAATGCGCTTTATGTTGTCGACCAGCCGGCGGGCAGAGTGAAAGTCTACGACTCCACCGGGAAGTTCCTGGGACAGAGCAACCAGGTCAAGTCGCCCGTGCATCTCCTGGTGCACAAGGACAGCTTGTATGTCAGCGGCGCCAATGAAGTGCTTACAGCCAAGCTCTCGAAGCCCGCCGGCAATTTCATGCTGCAAGCAATCAAAGGCCTGAAAATCAAAAACGGCTGCGGGATGGCGTTTACCGACAAAGGTCATTTTTACATTGGGAGCCGTACGAAGAACTTCATTCGGAAATTCGATGCCAACTTCAAGCCCATGAAGTTTGAATGCACACTGCCTGACAACCCGGAATTCCTGCTGCACATTTAGAACGATCACCGCGCGACTCGCCGGACTCCATTGAGCCGAAGCGCTATTTCTTGAGCGAGGGACGTGTAGGGCTTTAATTGCGTGTTGACGACGTAACACAGGGTTAAAGCATCACCGAGGAACGCCCCGACTTTACACGCGCCGGATGATTGATTACGCTGAAGAGACCATGTGGAATGTTGACGAACGGTTCGAAAAGAAAGCCATGGATAGCCTGGCGGCCTTGGGCTTCTCCGTGGGTAGCACGCGAGGAGTGGTCCGCGTGGAAAAGTACGGATGCGGCGCGGAGTTCCGGCAGAGCCCGGACGGCCGCTTTCAGATGACCATCTTGCCGAGCATCATGCTGAAAGGACAATTCACCCGGCTGTGGGACGCGGGTTACCAAAAATTCCTGCTCACCGATGACGGGACCAAGGTGCCGGCACTGGCCACGCAGCTTGCCAACTTGCGAAGGTTTAACGAAGAGCAGCGCACGGCCTTGGGCGTGCCGACCTTTTACAATGAGGCGCTGGGCTCGGTAAGCACGCTCAGCGTTTATGACCGCGTGAAGGGCCGCGATGGAGACGTGCCGGACGAGACCGTGGGAGCGCACGAACCTTCCAGCAGACATTAATCCACCTATTCCTAATTTGTCTATTTTTGAACGAGTCAGGACCGCGCGCGGGCTTCCTCTAACTGGCGGCGAAATTGCAACGGATCGACTCGATGCTTCGCGGCCTTGTGCGCGCCGATGAAAATCACCGGGATATCCCAGCCGTAGCGCTGTTTGAGTTCCGCATCCTCGTCGATGTTTACTTCGCGAAGGGTGGCTCCAAATTCGCTTAGCAGCGGCTCGAGGAGAGCCTTCGCGGCCTCGCACAGATGGCAGCCAGGACGCGTATAGAGCGTAACCTCAAGCGGGTGGGCGGAGGCCATGGGCAATTTTTCTGGAAGGCCACTCATGGTTTGGGATTGGAATACTTTTGGAAGGGCCCGGCGTGGGGATAAAACGTGTGCGCGCGATACAGTTCTGCAATCTGACGGAGATGCCCGAGATCGTGATGGGCCAGTTCGTGGAGCATTTGAGAGAGAGTGATGGTGCCGAGTTCCGTGTGTTGGCCCGTGCGCGCCGCAGCGGAGGCAGGAATAGAATGGAGGTAGTAAACAAAGGCCCGGCGGAGAGGGACAAATTCTTCCAGATAATGGCGAAGGGACTTCTTTTGACGCTCCGCTTCGGGAAGAGCCTCGAACTTCGAAATGGTCGGTTCTTCCTCCAGAATGACGCGATGCACGCGCTGTTCGAATAGGTGCTCGATAATGACCATGTGGTCGAGCACCTCGGCGATGGACCAGCGGTCGGCCGCGGGCTTCCACTGCAGCAGCTCTTGCGGGAGATCGCGGAGAAGGATATCCAGAATGGCAGGCGTCTTCTCCAGCAAGGAAATGGGGACCTGAATCGGGGCTGGAGAAATGGGTTGCATCACGGGCGCCGCGAGGGCAGGCTGATTGTAAGCCTTTGCGAATTGGACGCCAAGCAATGAGATTGCGTAATTCTAGACAGGGAGAGCAGGAATGGGACGCGTCGTAGCACTGATGGACGATCTGTTTTTTCAGATGAAGGTTGCCGAAACAGCAAAACATCTGGGAGTGGAGTTCAAGGTGGCGGCCAACGGGGAAGTGCTTGCCGGAATGCTCGAGCCACCGACTAAACTGGTCATCGTGGACCTGAACGCGAAGAGCGAACCCGTGGCAACCATTGCCCGGCTGCGCGCAACCCAGAAAGAGTTGCCGGTTGTGGCGTTTCTGTCGCACGTGCAGACAGAGCTTGCGGCACAAGCGAAAGCGGCGGGCTCGACTGAAGTATTGCCCCGCTCGGTATTCACGCAAAACCTGGCCAAAATTCTGACGACAGCGAAGGATTGAGAGGAAACGTTGCGATCGCGGAAAGTGTTGCGAGTTTTCCCGCGCGGGTTGATATTTGCGGGGCTTCTTTTCCATATAACTTCAACGCGCGCCGGCCAATCCGCCCCGGCGAGCGAACCCGCAACCGTTCTAAGGGATATCTTGATGGCCGCGTGTTCACAAGATTCCAAACAGTTCGGCGCTAATTTGACGTCGCGAAATTCCGCCGCTTTCGTGCGCATGACTCCCGCTGCGCAAGCGACATTGTTGAAGCGCTTCGTTCTATTGGACAAGCCCGGTATGCCGCGCTTGGAGAACGCGGAGGGCGGAAACCTCTCCGTTCTTTGCGTCACCCCGGAAGTCACCACGCAAATGCAGATCGGCAAGACGGAAGTGCGCGACAATCTGGCGTATCTGCCCCTGGTGGTCAAGGACGTTTCAGATACCACGGACGCAAATACTCGGCATGTAACCATGAGCCTGGTGCGCGAAAACAACCAGTGGAAGCTCTTGTCCCTGGGCTTGTTATTGCTGGATCTGCCGACCCTCGGCGAGGAATGGGATCAGGCGGAAATCCAGGCCAACGAGAAGTCAGCCGTCGCTTCGATGAAAGAGCTTGCCTCGGCCGTCGAAAAATACCGGGTTACCTACACGCGCCTGCCGCAAACGCTTGCGGAATTGGGCGCGCCGGCAAAGGGAGCACCGAAGAGCGATCAAGCGGGACTCTTGGGCACAGAACTCGCCGGCGGCCGCAAGGATGGCTATTCCTTCAGGTACGTGATTGTAGGCGGAAATAATTTGGGGGCCCCCGCGAAATATGAGCTAGCGGCGATCCCCGTGGAATACGGGCGAACCGGCACGCGATCGTTTTTCCGCGATATTTCCGGGGCGCTGCATGGAAGCGATCATCAGGGAGCGGTGGGCACAGCGCTGGATCCCAAGGTCGAGTAGCCCGCCCGACGGCGCAGCCCACGCCATATTTACTGATTGGCGATACTAACGAATTGGCTTTTGCCGCGTGTATATTCACGCGAGAAAATGAGTTGGGATCATCCAGCTTCCGACTCCGCAAGTAATTTGCCTAAGAAGGCGCCCCTCCTAGAAGACGAATCAGCAGTATGTTGGTGCGAATGGAGAGGAAGTATGCCGGATGTGGCGCTGGAGCGGCGGAACGCGCCGCGAATTACGCTAGTGCCGGCCGTCGAAGTAGTGGAACTTCCAAGCGGCGCTAAACTCGGCGGTCGCACCTCCGACGTCAGCCGCACGGGCTGCTACATCGATACACTGAACCCTGTCTCCAAGGGCTCGCAAGTTCGCGTACGGCTCACCTATTCTCAGGAAGTGTTTGAGACCCTCGGCAAGGTTGTCTACGTTAGCCGGCCTGGGCATGGGCGTCGCGTTCGAAAGGGTTGCCGTTGAGGAACAAGCCAAGCTGGAGCGCTGGCTGAATTCCGAAAGAGAATTTTAGAAGCCGCTTACTGCACCTGAGAAAAGCCTGCCCTTGCCGAACTCAAAAATTTGAGAGAATCACAACTTGCGCTAAGATTCCGAAACGAGGATATGCGCCTGGCCCTTTTGCGTTGTTTTGCTCTTCCCTGCCTTGGTGCCGTGCTGGCTGCGGCGGCTCCCTCCTGTCGAGGACAGGAAGTGGAATCGATTTACGGACCGCTTCCCGTATTTGAATTCCACAGCGGATTCTGGGTGAACTTGCACCATTTCCTGTACCACGAGGCCAGGGCACGCCTGGCGGCGAAAGAGGGGCGGGTTGCAGCCGGAAAAAGTTCAGGGCCAGCCCTGAAACAGACGCCGGGGTCTGCGGGTGCGCTCTCCGCCCCGGAACAGAAAGCGTGGGACGATGCCATCACCTACTACAGCGCGAACTATGCGGACAGAGATCTTCTTGTCAATATTGACCTGGTCCTGCTGAAAAACCAACTGGGGGATTTCGAAGATTGTGACGAGTTGACCGGGAAGAAGAAGGCCCGCTGCGACGCGGGGCTGCCGGGAAAGATCGGCTCCATATTGGAGGCGGCAGCCCCTGTCTACCGCTCGCACTGGTGGGCGGATCAGGATCGCACCAACCGGCGCTGGGTGGCCAGGGTAGCTCCACTGGTCAGAGAGCAAGGTGTGGGACTTTCCGAGCGACTAGCTGATATTTACCAGGCTCACTGGCCCAAGGAGAAGATTCGCGTGGACGTATGTGCCTACGCGAACGCTGTGGGCGCCTACACAACTCTCGATCCCCTGCGGGTCACTATTTCCAGCACCGATCCGCGCAACCAAGGGCCGGAAGCCTTGGAGGTGTTGTTTCACGAGTCCTCTCATGGCATCGCCGTGCCGGTCGAAGCGGCCATCAGCCGCGAGTGCAAGCAACGCGACAAGCCCATTCCGCGCGATCTTTGGCACGCCTTGATTATCTATACCACCGGAGAAGTATTGCGGCCGGTGTTCAAGGAAAATCCTCAGGAACAGGGGAGTGGAGACGCGCCGCCGCAGCAACTGAAACCGAATGTCGTGCCCTACGCGCTTCGCGAGATTCTCTCGCAACGCGGCTGGGAGCAGTATCATCTGTTGCTGGTGCTCTACTGGCAGCCCTACCTGGACGGTAAAGTGAATTTCGAGGACGCCATCGCCCACCTGATTTCCGCGGTTTAGTTTCCCTCGACAGTTGCTCAATTACGGGTAAACGGCATTTATCAATTGGAATTTGGTCCGGGATGATCATCCCCGTAAAAGCGCACTTCGTAAACAGTGGGCATCACGTCCGCTGGTTTCCTGACGAAGCTGCGCACCAACTCCGTCCTTGAGAAATGCCCCAGGCTGAGCAACCGGATCATTTCATCGCTGGCGAAATTTTCCCACGAAGTCTTTCTCGCCCAGGGAAAACAGCTTGCCTCGATGACACGAATCGGCAATCCCTCCTCGATCCCCGTTTCAATTTGTTGGCGAAGCCATCGCATGTATTCGAGTTTTTCGGCAATTGCTTCCATGGGGTGCTCGCGAACTACGATCCCCTGGATGTCGGGGATGTCCGTGCGTAGGGTATGAATGTGCCCATGCCCTTCGATCAGAATGTCGATATCCAATTCGGATAGTTGTTGCAGTGTGTCCAGCCAAATCCGGCTATGCACGTCGGGATTAGGAGTCGCAAAATAGGCGCCCATGAACGCGTCTCCCGCGAGCAGCAGCTTTTCCGCCGGGTCATATAAGGCGATGTGGTCGTCGCAATGTCCCGGCGTGGAAATCACTCTGAGACTGCAGGACCCTGTGGGCAGATACTGAGACAGCAATTGGAAGGGTTGCTGAAGAGCAGGCGGCTGGCCGATGATGACTTTGCGAACCCAAGGCAAGCGCGCGGGCGGCTGCAACAATTTGGCGGTCAAGCTGGAAACATAGATCGGCGCGCCCGTGTTCCCGGCCAGCCAATTAAGATTGCCGATGTGTTCTTCATGCGCGTGGGTGGCCACGATGGACTGGATTTTTCCAGCCGGAATCCGTCGCAAATGCCGGGCCAGGGAGCCACGCATTTTCGGCGAGCCAGGGTCAACGATCACGCCATCGTAGATGATGGCGGTGAACAATTCCCCAAAGAGCAGCGGCACAACATTTGGGAAGACCCCGTTCAAATAAAGAATGGTGAGCTTCCCACCGAGGAGGTCTATCCTCCGATGGTAGCTCGCGAGGAAAACCCACATCTTTTTGAACCCGCCGCGGATGGCGCTCCAAACAACTAGGGGCAGGCGGATGAAAAATCCCGTGGTATAGCAAGTCCAAAACGCGCCCGGGCTTGCTCTCTTGTGGACGCCATCCAACTTTGCGACCTGGCAGGCGCCGCCGCGACACTTGCTCAAGGAGTGGCGATTGCGCGCGATGAACTGGTAAATGAGTCTTCCCAACTGCTTGAATGGTGGAATACTGCCAACAGCGCCGAAGATCCAAGTCAATGGAAAGAGACGAGCGAGACGCGCCACCGCGTCCCACCCGGTGTAAATATGTCCGTTTGATTCGAGAACATGAAGCTCGCGAAGGCAAGTGTCTACGTCCAGCCTGGGATCGAGCTGGGTCAACGTATCGGCGTCGATGGGAATGGATTGCGTCACACGGCCTCGATCCAATATCTGCAGCCACGAAACGCATGCCTGGCAGATTTCGCACTGGCCGTCGTAGAGTACCTTGAAATATTGCGTCCCTGTCATCCCTGACTACTTTTCCGCTGCCTAGTGTCGCGCTTCTCCCAAGCCAAGAACAGGAGAAAATCCGCTCATTCTGTCAGGTTTGCACGCGGCAGCGAATTAGTTCGCGGTATTGGAAAAAGCGACTCATTGCTTTCATTTCATTTCTGCCCGGATTTCTGCCCGGATTTCTGCCCGGATTGTCCGGGACGCGTGTGTATGTTAGGCTCTTGACAGTAACAGTACGCCCGGCCGAGAGCTTCGCAAGTCCCTACGTCGCCCGACCTCACCTCATTTTTCCCTGGAGAGTCGCACGAGGGCGAAGTCGTCTCTAAGTTTGGGAAGTCCGGGCAAAGGAACGGCAACTGCCATGCCTGGAAGACAAGCGGCATTCACAACCGAAAAAGAGCTCCGGGAAATCAAGCTTGCCCATTCTCCCGATTCCGATGATGCGTTCATGTTCTACGCGCTGGCCACGCACAAACTGGCGACCCCGGGATACAAATACACGCACACCCTGTCGGACATTCAGTCGCTGAACGAAGCCGGTCTGACCGAAATCTACGACGTCACGGCACTGAGCTTTGCCGCCTATCCCTCTCTCCGCGAAAAATATGTTTTACTCGATTGTGGCGCCAGCTTCGGCGAGGGCTATGGGCCGATTGTCGTTGCTGCTCACGCCATGAAGCCGCAGGACTTGAAAGGCAGGCGCGTGGGCGTCCCGGGTCTGAAAACAACCGCGTATCTGGCGCTGAAACTATTTGAGCCGGACTTTGAGCCTGTGGTCATGCCCTTCGACAAAATCATGGAGGCGGTCCGCAAGGAAGTGGTTGAAGCAGGGCTGCTGATTCATGAAGGGCAACTGTTTTTTCCGCAGCAAGGTCTCCACCGCGTCGTGGATTTGGGCATCTGGTGGCAGGAGCTGACTTCGCTTCCGCTGCCCCTCGGCGGTAATGGCGTCAGGCGCGCCCTCGGCCCGGAACTTGGCCGTCTGATCGCCAAGACAATCCGGAACAGCGTGTCGTACGCTCTGGAACATCGCGAAGAAGCGCTCAATTACGCCATGCAGTTCGCGCGGGACATGGACGCCGAACTCGCCGACAAGTTTGTGGGCATGTACGTCAACAAGTGGACCCTCGGCTACGGCGAGAACGGCAAGAAAGCTGTTCGCGAACTGATCGAGCGCGGCACCGCCGCCGGCTTGCTGCCCGGCCCTCCGAAAATCGAATTCCTTGAAGAGTAGCTACTTCTTTCCACCGCTTTCATGGGCGTAAAGTACAAATCCTGATAATCGAAGCTGAAATCAGCCAAAGGCGAGACCGCGACCATGGTGAAATGGTCGATGGTACCGTCGGGCTTCAGCGTGAAGGTGACGAAGGCATCCTCCACCGTGCGATCGCGCCAGTGGGCTTTGAATGTATCGTACTGCCAGTGCTGTAGGTCAGCCAAACCCTTCGGAGTTCTTTCGAAATTCAGGACCAGGCCGGCGTTCTCCTGGCGGATGGTCACTTTTCCATACCAGGGATCGCCATAATCTCCCGCATATTTATCCAGTGGCAAAGATGGCTTGGAATTCGCGGCGCGCGCTTGCGAGGCCTTGCTCACCTTTTCGTCAGCCTCTTTTTGATCCTTGTCTTCTAGCGCTTTCAATGTCGCGATGTAATCCTGTGTAGGACCGCCAAGATACGCATCGAGAATGTGGAACAACACGGCCTCGAATGCGTTATCTTCTTCGGCGTTAGTCAGGATGACGACTCCAAGATTTTCTTCCGGCACTAGCATCACTCGCGTCACGAACCCCGCCACCCCGCCGGAATGGCTCACAAGTTTTCGTCCCTTGTAATCGCGCAAACTCCAACCCATCCCATACCCGGAAAAGTGTCGCTGCAGTCCCTTCAACTCCGGTGGCGCTTCCCCAACCGGCACCACCATCTGCTGCGCCCACATCTCACGCGAAGACTTCTCACTGAATATCCGCGCATCGCTGCCGGGGATTTTGCCGTGGTTTAGCTGCAACAGCAGCCATTTCGACATATCCGCAACCGAAGAATTGATGGACCCGGCGGGGCCGGCGTTGTCCAAGTTTTCAAAAGGGATTACTTGCAGCTTCCCTTCGACCTTGGAATGCGGAAAGGCCCAATTATCGCCCTCCTTGAAAGTGTTTGTACTTGTGTTTGTGCCGTTCATGCCCAGTGGCCGAAAAATCTTCTCGCGCAAATAATCGTCCCAACTCTTCCCACTCACTTCCGCCACCACTTGCCCGGCCGTCAAGAACATCAGGTTGTTGTATGCATAGGTGGTGCGAAAACTCGTGATGGGCTTCAAGAAGCGCAGACGGTAAACAACTTCCTCCCGCGTGAACGTCGTGTGCGGCCAGAACATCAGGTCGCCCTCTCCCAATCCCAGCCCGCTGCGGTGGCAGAGCAGATCGCGAATTCGCATTTCTTTCGAGACATAGGGGTCGTACATCTCGAAGCCCTTCAATCGCTCATACACCGGGTCGTTCCAGGAAATCTTCCCTTCGTCGACCAGCGTGGCCAGCGCCGCGGCGGTGAAGGCTTTTGTGTTCGAGCCAATTCCGAACAACGTGTTTTGGTCCACAGGGGTCGCTTCGCCCAGCTTGCGCGCCCCGTAACCCTTTGACGCGACGACCTTCCCATCCTTGACGATGGCCACCGCCATCCCAGGCACCTCAAAGGTCTTCATCGAGCGCGCCACATACTCATCCAGGTCCGCCGGCGGATTCTGCGCCAGGGCGGGCGACGCCACCAACACCAGAACCACGATCCCCAGCCAGATCCGCATTCTCATCGTCAAGCACCCCCTAAATTCGGCGCTAGCTTACACTATATTCCGCTCCTCACCCTTCTAAACTCTTTCCTTTCGTTGCTGATTTGCACCGGTAGCCACGTCGTCCCTCTCGCCTTGACGCCCCTCCCTGAATCTCGTACTGTTTTTTCTCTGCCATGCGACAAAAAACTTTCTCTGCACTATGCTTTCTTCTTGTCTCTGTCGTCTTGCCCGTCCGTGCAACCGCACAGACCGCCTCTGAATTCCGGGATCGCCCGAAGATCCCGAAGGGATGGCCGCGTGAACCGGTTCGCGGCCTTCACGGGATGGTGGCTACTGATGAGCCTCTGGCTTCGCAGGCTGGCGTCGAAATCCTGCAGCGCGGCGGAAATGCTGTCGACGCGGCAGTAGCCACCGCCTTCGCGCTCGCCGTTGTCGAGCCCGCGGCAGGGAACATCGGTGGCGGCGGCTTTATGCTGGTGCGCCTCGCCAACGGCAAATCAAATTTCTTCGACTACCGCGAAGTGGCTCCTGGAAAAGCCGCGCGCGAAATGTATATCAAACCCGATGGTACGCTGGACAATGAGGCTTCCACGGTCGGTTATCGGTCGGTCGCCGTTCCGGGCACGGTGGCGGGGTTGGCTCTCGCGCTGAAAACTCACGGAACCATGAAGCTCGCCGATGTCATGCAGCCCGCCATCCGTTACGCGGAGCAAGGCATTCCCGTCACCGAAAAACTTATACGCGAATTCCAGGAAGAGCGCCGCGATTTGCAGCGCTTCTCCATGAGTAGCCACATTTTCCTGAACGACGGGAAGATGTATCGCGCCGGAGACACGTTCCGCCAGCCCGAACTTGCCGCCACGTTGAAGCGCATCGCCAAAAACGGACCCCAGGAATTTTACCGGGGTGAGACTGCGAAGATGCTGGCCCGCGACATGGCTTCGTTTGGCGGGCTAATCACGCTGGACGATCTGGCGCACTATCAACCCAAGATTCGCGAAGTGCTGCAGGCAAACTACACGTTGAATGGGCAACATTGGCAAGTTCTGTCCGCGCCTCCCCCGAGTTCCGGCGGCGTCGCGGTCATTGAGGCGCTCAACATGCTGCAGGATGCGCCGCTGAACGGCTGGGAAGATCCGCAGAGCGTGCACCTGGTCGTGGAAGTAATGCGGAGGATTTTCGCGGATCGCGCCGCGTATCTTGCGGACCCTGATTTTTCCAGTGTGCCTGTCGCCGGCCTGACCAGCCCGTGTTACGCAAAGGAACTGCTCGCCACCATCGATCCTCTGCGTGCCAGTTCCAGCAAAGATGTGCGCGCTGGAAATCCGCACGTGTGCAGTTCAGGAGTGAGCGCGAGCGCAGCGCTGAATACGATTGTCAGCTTGGCCGAGGGGCCGCACACCACGCATTTTTCGGTGGTGGACGCCGCGGGCAATGCCGTGGCCAGCACAACCACGTTGAATGACAGCTACGGTTCGCACGCCACCTCTTCGGCGGGATTTTTGCTGAATGATGAAATGGACGACTTCACCACTCAGCCCGGTGTTCCAAATGCGCTCTTCGGACTGATTCAATCCGAAAGCAACACCATTGCTCCCGGCAAGCGGCCGCTGAGTTCGATGACGCCCACTATCGTACTGCGCGATGGCCAGTTAAGTTTTGTCACCGGTTCGCCGGGGGGACCAGCGATCATTTCCGCCACCCTGCTAACCGTCCTGAACTGGATGAGGCTGGGTATGGACGCGCAGTCGGCCATCAATGCGCCGCGCTTCCACCACCAATGGCTGCCGGATCAAATCCAGATGGAAAAGCTCTTCTCCCCGGAGATGGAAGAACAAATGAAGGCGCGAGGATACAACGTAAAGCGTCGCGGTCATATCGGCTTGGTCAACGCCATTGGCATCGACGCCAAAACGGGCGAACGTTGCGGAGCCGCCGATCCCCGCGATGAGGGCTCCGCCCTCGGCTACTAGAAGCCCCATTCCGAGCGCCTTAACCCTTAGGACCTACCCGGCCGAGTGCGCTTTCTGCCCGAAGCATCTCAACGTAAAATGAATCAGAACATTTATGCTTAGGATCCTCTCGACCTACCTATTCGTTTCCAAGAAGCTCAACCGCGAACTCCTGGCCCAGATTCATGCGGCTGGATTCCAGAGCGTGGAAATTTTTGCCACGCGCAGCCACTTTGACTACGCCACCAAGGACGAGGTGCGCGCCATTGCGCAAGCCCTCGCGGACAATCACCTGCAACTCGGTTCCCTGCACGCACCTACCAGCCGCGATGTGAACGTGAATCGCGAGGGTGGCAGCCCCCTATCCCTGGCCGAGGTGGAACGCGTTCGCCGCGTCGAGGCCATGGATGAACTCAAACGCGTGATCGACGCCTCCGAAGATCTGCCCTTCCCGCGCCTAATCCTGCATATGGGAGGCTCCCGCGAAACCGCTGATCCACGCAAGCGCGACGCGGCCTTCAGCTCCCTTGAACATCTTGTGTTACATGCCAAGCACGCCGGAGTAACCGTCTGCGTCGAAAACACCACCAGCGAAATGGGCCAACCGTCCTATCTCCGCTCCTTTGTGGACGAGACCCGACTCACCGGCCTGCGTTTCAACTTCGACATCGGCCACGCCCATCTTGCCGAAGGCCCCGTGGAAGAACGCCTCGCCAAGGGCTTCGAGCCGCTGAAAGAACTCATCGCCAGCACGCATATTCACGACAATCACGGCGAAAAGGACGAACATCTTCCGCCCTACGATGGCTCCATCGACTGGCCCGCCGCTCTCAAACTCCTTCGCTCCGCCCCTGCAACCGACCTCCCCCTCACGTTGGAATTAAAGGAAAAAACCGGCCCCGACGCTCCTAGTTTCTCTGACCAACTTGCAGCCGCCGCCAAATCTCTCGACCGCCTCGAAGAAGAATGGAACGACAATCGATAAACGAATTTTCCTCAGACTACATATTGACTATAATTCTGACCATGGTCTATTCTATGGTCAAATCGCGAACCTATGATCGAAGTTGCTATCTCGGAATTCAAGGCCAAGTGCTTAGCGCTATTGGAACAAGTGCGCCGCACTCGCAAACCCATTCGTATCACCCGCCACGGAAAAATTGTCGCTGAAGTGATGCCGCCCACTGCCGTCCAAGACCGTGCCGCATGGATTGCTTCAATGAAGGACACCTTCGAGATCACCGGCGACATCCTCTCTCCGGCAAATGAGGAAAGCGAGTGGGAGGCACTTCGAGATTGAAACTTCTTCTGGACACCCACATCTGGCTCTGGCTTTTTCGTGAGCAAAAACGCTTGGGGCGACGGACCCTTCAGATTCTTAAGGACCCGAAAAATGACCTTTGGCTCTCTCCCATCAGCACTTGGGAAATCCTTACCTTGCATCATAAAGGAAGAATTAAGTTTCACATTGATGTCGCTGCGTGGATCGCAAAAGCCACTTCGGGCACACAGGAAGCTCCTTTCACCCACGAAATCGCACTAGCTGCTCGCCACTTGCCCCTTCATCAGGACCCCGCCGACCGAATTCTCGCAGCAACTGCTCAGGTTTTGGATCTGACGTTGGTCACGGCCGACGAAAAGCTCTTGGGCTTGGGAACAATTCGGACTCTGGCCAACCGGTGAGCCTTCCTGGAGATCATCGACGGCCCGTCTCTGCTAAACTGTTTGTTTGACTTAACAAGATAGAACCTCACTATGACCACGATCACCATCGAAAACGCTGGCAAATACGATGGGCAGGAAGTCACCATCCGCGGCTGGCTCTACAACTTTCGCGAGTCCGGCAAGCTGGTTTTCCCCATTTTTCGTGACGGCACCGGCATCATCCAAGGCGTCTGCTCGCTGAAAGAAAATCCCGAAGCCTTCGAAGCCCTGAAAGGCCTCACCCAGGAATCCAGCGTCATCGTCACCGGCAAAATCCGCGCCGAACAGCGCGCCCCTGGCGGCTACGAAATGGGCGTCGCCAAAGTCCACATCGTCCAGAAAGTTTCCGAAGCCACACCCTTCCCCATCCAGCTCAAAGAACACGGCGTCGATTTCCTGCTCGACCAGCGCCACTTGTGGATCCGCACGCCGCGCCAAGCCTCCATCCTGCGCATCCGCGCCGAAGCCATCCGCTCCGCGCGGGAATACATGGATTCGCAGGGCTACACCCTCACCGACGCGCCTATGTTCACGCCCGCGGCCTGCGAAGGAACTTCCACGCTCTTCGAAGTGAACTACATCGACGACCAAAAGGCTTACTTGACCCAGAGCGGCCAGCTCTACATCGAAGCCACGGCCATGGCTCTCGGCAAGGTTTACACCTTCGGCCCAACCTTTCGCGCCGAGAAGTCCAAGACGCGCCGCCACCTCACGGAATTCTGGATGCTCGAGCCCGAAGCCGCCTACGCCGAACTCCCGGACATGATGGACCTCGGCGAAGGCCTGGTCAGCGCGATAGTCCAAGGCGTGCTCAAGAACAAGTCCCGCGAACTGGAAACTCTGAAGCGCGACGTCAAGAAGCTCGAAAACATCAAGCCGCCGTTCGCGCGCATTACCTATGAGGAAGCCATCGGCGTGCTGCAAAAGAATGGCAACCCCGCCAAGTTCGGCGACGACTTCGGCGGCGACGAGGAAACCGTCATTTCCAGCAGCTTTGATCGCCCCGTCATGGTTCACCACTACCCCTCGGCCATTAAGGCGTTCTACATGCAGCCCGACGCCCAGCGTCCCGATTTGGCACTCTCCTTCGACATGCTCGCCCCCGAAGGCTACGGCGAAATCATTGGCGGCAGCCAGCGTATCCACGACTACGACCTCCTCGTTAAGCGATTGAAAGACAATAACTTACCGGTAGAATCCTTCCAATGGTATCTCGATCTCCGCCGCTATGGAAGCGTCCCCCACGCCGGTTTCGGCCTCGGACTGGAGCGCACGGTTGCCTGGATCTGCGGCACCGAACATATCCGCGAGGTCATCCCCTTCCCCCGCATGATTTACCGGGTATATCCTTGACGACGGGTAGATCCGGCAGTTATAGCAGTTCCCACAGCCTTAGCAGGACCGCACCTTAATTTTGCGCAGGCGTACCCCACCGGCACGTTTGTGTAGCGGCCGCCTTCCCAGGCGGGCGCACGGGTCACGAAACACGAGTCACGGAGCCTTTCATGCCGCAAAAAATCCGCATTATCGGCGTACCCATGGACCTAGGCGCCAGCCGCCGCGGCGTGGATATGGGCCCCTCCGCGGTCCGCGTGGCCGGTCTCCAAGCCCGTATCAAGCACCTCGGCCATCACGTGGAAGACATCGGCAACATCTCGGTCAAGCAGCCAGAGGAACTCACCTACGGCGAAAAAAGAGCGAAATACATTGGCGAAATTACCGATGCGTGCAAGGACTTGGGGATGGCAGTGCAGAAATCTTTGGATGAAGGTTTCCTGCCCTTGGTCCTAGGTGGCGACCATTCCATCGCCGCCGGTTCCATCAGCGGCGTTGCGGCCCACTTTCGCAAGGAAAAAAAGAGCGTCGGTTGTATCTGGCTGGACGCGCACAGCGACATGAACACCCCGGAAACTTCTCCGTCCGGCAATGTCCACGGCATGCCTCTTTCCGCCATCATGGGTTATGGCACGGAAGAGCTGCCCGACCTGTTCGGGTTCAAGCCGAAGATTGAGCCACAAAACGTCGTCCTGGTCGGGGTCCGTGACCTGGACGCGCACGAGAAAAAATTCATCAAGAAGCTGGGCGTAAAAGCTTTCACCATGCGCGAAATCGACGAGCGCGGAATGCGCGAGGTCATGTCCGACGCTCTGAAATACGCCATGGATGATACCCACGGAATCGCGGTCAGCCTGGATATGGACTTCGTCGATCCCAGCGACGCCCCCGGCGTCGGCACCCCCGTGCGCGGCGGCGCTACCTACCGCGAAGCCCACCTCGCCATGGAAATGATTGCCGACAGCGAAGCCATGGTCTCCATGGAAATTGTCGAAATCAATCCCGTCATCGACGAGCACAACCGCACCGCTCTCCTCGCCGTCGAATTAGCCCTCTCCGGCCTCGGCAAAAAGATCCTCTAGCGCTCTCTCCCATGGATCAGAATCCGGTCGCTGCTGGACTCGTGGCCGTTCCCGCCGATTGGACATGGAGCTCAGCGAACCTTCGCTACCACCTGGATCCGATTCCTCAGGGGCTGAAGCCCAGTCCATCGGAATCCGCAATGTCGGAGCTGAAGCTCCGACCCCCTAAAGGAAAAAGCGTATGACGACACAGCAGCTTTCAGTTCTTTCTTCGCGCCGCCCCCTGTGTTCTCCCTTTTCGGTGGCCAATCTCCCCCTAACTCCAATCATTCCCGCACTTACCGGGTGATTATGTACTTGACACAGATATTAGTTTCATGTAGCATTGATCTATGAGTTGGAAGCGACACCTTAAGCGCGATTTTCGAATACACCTCGTGATAGCGATAATAATCGCGCTGATTGCTATAGTTCTAGGAATCAACCTATGAAACTCATAGACGTTACTGCGAAGTTCAAATCCGACGATGACTGCCTCGATTACATTGAGAAGATGCGCTGGCCCAATGGCGAGGTTGGCTGCGTTCATTGTGGCGAGATCGGCCACATTTCCAAGATCACTCGTGCAACCAAGGGCGATAACAAGCGCACTCGCCTGTATCAGTGCACGGCCTGTGGGAAGCAATTCAGCGCCACGAGCGGCACGATCTTCAATGATTCGCATCTGCCCCTCACCAAATGGTTTCTCGCTATTGCGCTCATCTGTGAGGCTAAGAAAGGCACGTCTGCGTGCCAGCTACAACGTCACCTCGGCGTGAATTACCGGACCGCTTGGTATCTAGCCCACAGAATCCGCGAAGCCATGCAAGAGGGTGGACAACTCTCCGGGCTTGTGGAAGCCGACGAAACATTCCTGCATCCGCGCAAGCCGCGCAAGGGCAATCCGAAAGTAAAGAATCCGAACCGTATGGCCGTGTTGGGAATGATCGAGCGTGGCGGGAAACTCAAGCTAATCCCCGTCGCGGATGCGAAACTGGATTCCATCAAGAAGCCTCTACTTGAGCACGTAAGTCGACGCGCTACCCTGCAAACGGATACCACTTTTGCTCATGGCATAATTGGCCGCGTCCACTTTCCGCACCATCGCATGATCAATCACATAGTTTCCTACGCTCAGGGCGAGAATCACACAAACTCGGTTGAAAATGCTTTCAGCCTACTCAAGCGCGGAATCTATGGCACATATCATCAGGTTTCGATAAAGCACCTGGGGCGCTACTGTAACGAGTTTTCTTATCGGTTTAACCGCAGGGGCGAGCAGTTGCAAATGTTCGACGCCACGCTCAAGAATCTGACTCGCGGGGAAGTCCTGCCCTACAGCAAACTCACTTCGAAAGTATCGGTTTAGGGCTGCGCTTGCTGCTGGCCTTTATCGAAGCGCGCGGAACGGGTTTGGTTTTAAGAAGTTTTCCGAGAACGCCGTCGAATTTCTTTTTTTCCACTTTCATACCGTGATGGTAACATATTGGCGGGTCCGACAGGATTTGGACCTGCGGAACGTGCGCTTAACACGTTCTCCACGATTATAAATCGGGTGCCTTAAACCACTCGGCCACGGACCCGCAGTAACGGAGGGGAGCAGCAAAAAGCCGCTCCCCTTTTGGCGTTTTGAGAGCAAGGATTTCTAGAATCTTGCTGGTGGCCCGCGAATGTGGTATAGATACACCTAGAGCGTCTCCTTCGTAGGGGCGTTCGAAACGGCCAGTGCCTAGAGCCTCCTCCAGAGTCTTCTATCGCTGGCCGTTATTTTTACTGAATGACCGCGTGCCCTTCCTTCCCCTCATCTTGCTTAGTGCCGATCCTAGGAAAATATTTCCCCCGCCTCTTAAAAACGTCTCCCTTATCATTTAGCCGCTTTAGAATGGAATACAAATAGGGACGATGGGCAATCTGAGTGTTGACAGATCGCCAGAGATCACTAGCGGACATTCCCCCCGGATGCCCGCGCAAGATATCTCGGACGATTTCTGTCTTGTTGACTTCCAAGCGATCAGTCCGCGTTTGGTTTCTAACCACAACGGAAAGCGTTGTCTGTGGACTGGGGATAACCGCAGTGTTTTGGCCTTCACCTTGGCCAGATTGCTCCTTTCGCAGTTCCTCTTGATATGCCGTATTCCAACTGTTGTAGGCTTGAACAGCGGCTTGGTGTTCCACTTGAGCAGCCTGGAAATTGGCCGTAGTCACCTGAAGACGCCTCTGAGCCTCTTCCACGCGAGTCTTAAGTGTTTCGATAAATTGATTCATTTGCCTCCTCCAGAAGCGATTGCCAGAATTGCATACACTACTGACGTGTGTCAATGGGGAATGGAATGAAAGATATGCAAGGAATGATTCTAATGGGGAGTGGGAACGAACCTAAAACGAAACCTACCCTGTCACGGCAATTTGCACGTTACCGCGTTACATTCTTCTGTGTCAAATGCATAATCACCCTTACCGGCGATCCCCCCCTAAGCCCAATTATTCCCGCACTTACGCAGACCCGCGGGGGGTGGGGGTATCTGGATATGACCAATGGTCCTATTTCGGAATTTTTGCCTGGCGGATGTTCCTCCAGCATTCTCTCCAGTGCCGGACGTTGGAACCAGTACAAAGAAAATTCTTGGACTGTAAACTGTCAACTGAGAACTGTGAGCTTCTTCTCGGCGCGCCGACATTTTCCCGCGCTAATCCCGCTCCCAGAAGCCTTCGCTTCCCGGCTTCGCCGCGGCGGCATCTCCTCCGCTGTTGGCCGCGTCCCAGTCCTTGCGGGTGATGGGCTGTATCGGTGGCAATTTCTTCTGCGCCAAAGACTTGTTGACCGAGGGCAGCTCCTTCGCGACGAAGGCATCAAATTCCGTTTCCACGTCTCCGAGTTCCTTCTTCAGCGAATCAATTCGCGCCACCTGGTAGTCGCCCGGCCGCCCTTCATACAAATTAAAGGTTCCGTACAACCCCGTGGTCTTCTCGCGTATTCTCTCCTCGCCGGTGATCGCGCCGCCTTCTTTTGTCGCCACGATTTTCTTTCGGATGTCATCGACCTTGGCCGAAAGCTCCTGCAAACGCTTGGCGAGTGCTGGATCCTTCTCTGCGCGCCCCGCGCGATCTTGCAGCGCCAAGCGCACACCGTTGATGCGGTCAACGTCATAGCTCATGTCTCCGAGCAAATTGTAAAGTCGCATGCTGGCGTCGAAGTTCGCCTTGCGGTCTTCCAAACTGTATTTTGCGCGGGGATCGAGCCCGACAACCAAACTTTCCGTGTAAGTCTCCTTGCCGCGCGTCAATTTCACCGTGTAAGTGCCGGGGACGACCCTGGGCCCTTCCGCGGCCTCAAACGCAGCCGTCGCCGCAGGCGGCACGCGCGGCGCTTTCAGGCGCATCGGCCATACCACGCGGCTGATGCCACGCCGGTTGTTGGACGGCAGCGTGTCCACCAACTTGCCTTCGGCATCGAACACCTCCAGCTTCATCCTGCCGAAAATGTGGCGCTTCGCCTGGTAATAAGTGATCAAAGCGCCATTCGGCGGATTCGGCCCGGCGAACGCCGCGCTCCCTTCGGCCCATCCGCCGAACGTGTTGATCCGCTGCTGTGCCGGACGTCCCGGCAGGAAAGCAGCTTCCTTGGTCATGACATCCGGCGTCAGGTGGCGGAGCGGCGTAATATCGTCGATGATCCAAATTCCGCGGCCGTGTGTGGCAACCACAAGATCGGAATCGCGGGATTGCACAACGAGATCGCGCACGGCAACGCATGGGAAATTGCGTCCTTTGTACTGCGCCCAGTGTTTCCCGCCGTCGGGAGAAACCCACAACCCGAATTCTGTTCCGAGAAAGAGCAGATTGGGGGAAACGGTGTCTTCCTTGACGACGTGTGCGTAGCCGCGCACCCCGCTTTCCGCAGCAACGACGGGCCTCCAGGTTTTGCCGTAATCGGTGGTCTTGTAGGCATACGGATTCATATCGCCAAACGTGTGACGATCAAAAACAGCGTAGGCCGTCGCAGGGTCATAAACGCTGGCTTCGACCCAGGAAACCCACGAAGCCTTCGGAAGATTAGGCACATTCCCAACAACGTTGCTCCAATTCTTTCCGCCGTCGCGCGTGAGCTGGACGTTTCCATCGTCTGTTCCCACCCAAATGGTATTTCCGTCGCGCGGGGATTCACTGATGGAATAAATCGTGGTGTGAGTCTCGGCAGCGGAGTTGTCCACGGTTATGCCTCCGGACTCCTCCTGTTTCTGCTTCTCGGGGTCGTTGGTGGTCAGGTCCGGCGAAATGCGTTCCCAGGTTTGGCCGTGATCCCGCGAGCGGAAAAGAAACTGCGCGCCAACATAGATGGCGCCTTTCTCATTGGGGCTCATGTGAATCGGCGTGTTCCAGTTAAAGCGGAGCTTTCCCTCACCGTAATTCTGTTCCGGCTTGAGCGGGCGCTTTTCCAGTGTGCCGCGGTTGACTCTTGCCATTTCGCCACCCTGCGCTTCCGCGTAGGCGTAGTTTCGGTCACTCGGATCGGGAAAAGCCCAGAAGCCGTCGCCACCAAAGAGATTTTCCCAGCGGCTATTGGTAATTCCATCGGGATATTGCGAGTCACCGACCCAGGAACTGTTGTCCTGCAACCCGCCGTACACTTGATACGGATCGGCCATATCCGCGCTGACATGATAGAACTGCGAGATCGGAAGGTTGTTCGCCTTCCACCACGTGTTGGCGCCGTCGTAGGAATACCAAACTCCGCCATCGTCGCCCGCGATCAGGTGATCGGTGTTCTCCGGATCCACCCAGATGTCGTGGAAATCGCCGTGAGCGCCGTTCGAGACTCCGCTAAAACTTTTCCCCCCGTCATCGCTCATGATTAAGCCAAGATCCGGTTTGAAGAGTTTGTTTTCGTTTTTCGGATCAACGATGAGATTGGCAAAGTAGAAAGGGCGCCAAACCATCTGATTGCTGCGATCGCGCTCCTGCCAGGTTTTGCCGCCGTCCTCGGAGCGGAACAGGGCGCTGCGGGTTGCCTCGATCAAGACGTAAACCACGTTGCGATTGGAGGGCGCAACAGTTACCGCGAGGCGTCCCCATGGCTTGGGAGGAAGTCCCTGGGCGGTTTTATCGGAGAGTTCGTTCCACGTTGCTCCTCCGTCGGTTGTACGATAAAAGGTGCTGCCGCTCGCGGCCGTGGCATTTTCGCCGCCGGAACGAAAGGTCCAGCCCTTCCGGCGGAAATCCCACATGCCGGCAAACAGAACTTGGGGATCCTGCGGGTCCATGGAAATCGTGGAACAACCGGTAGAGAGGTTGGAGCCCTTGAGGATCAGGTTCCACGTCTTTCCACTATCGATGGTTTTGTAGAGGCCGCGGTCTTCACTGTCGCTCCAGAGTTTGCCAGGGACACAGGCATAGACGACGTTGCTGTCTTTTGGGTCGACCAGAATCTTCGAGACGCGCTCGGAATTTTTCAATCCGAGGTTGGTCCAGTTTTCGCCGCCATCGGTGGAACGATAAATCCCGTCGCCGATCGAAACGCTGTTCCGCGTCCAGGATTCGCCGGTTCCAACCCAGATGGTTTTCGGGGCTTCCGGATCGATAGCGATGGCGCCAATGGACTGTACAGGCTGTTTATCAAAGACGGGCTTAAAGGTGGTGCCGCCGTTGACTGATTTCCAGACGCCACCGCTGGCCGCAGCAATGTACACGGTGAGCCGGCCTCCTTCTTTCACAGCGGCCAGAGCGGAGACGCGGCCGCTCATGGTGGCGGAGCCGATGTTACGAGCGCCCAAACCGGAGATGGCATCTGAATCGAATTTCAGCTCTTGGGCGCGAGCGTACGACCAGAGCAGGCTCACTGCGCCAAGGAAGACAGCGGCGTAACGGACGATTGCAGGATTTGACATGTTCGGTTCCTCAGTCTTCATTCAGGATATTCTGCTCGAATCATGAGATTTATTGCGGAACACTCCGGATTTGGTTGTTCACTTGGAGGCAGACGCAGGCTTGATATCCGTTTTTGTAACCGGCAAAGAGAATCGCAAGTCGTCGAGAGGGATATTGGTTTCGATTTTCTCCACAGTGAAGCGAGTCCAGTCCTCGGTGTTGGTCTCGGCGGTTTCGATGGCGAAGGGGAAATAGACACCGTCGACCTGTTCGTAGTCGCCGAGCATGGTGTCGTTGTACTGCACCGCGCCACGCACAAGGGATTGTGTTTCGAATTTGATCTCCAGGAAGGAATCGGCATCGAGGAAATAGTAGCGAACGTCGCCATTCTTGAGGGTCAGTTTGATCTTGTAACAATCAGTCCCCTCGACCAGATCGTGCCCAACCAGTTCAGCTTTGTGCCCTTTTTGCTTGTAATCGACAAGTGGACCCTCAAGATCGGCATCGATGAGGAGTTGTTTGCTGTTGTCCCGAGACATCAATTCGGGATCTCTGCGGCCTCTAAACGGATTAATCTGCCAAGCCGTGCTGCCATCGTAGGCTTGCACCCGGGTCATGCCCTGGAGGATCATTTCCTTGCGGATCTTGCCCTCGCGCTTGTTCTCCCGCACAAAGACGGCGCGGAAGCTACCTTGTGAGAGCTTGGCGGTCAGGCGCAAGGTCTCTATGGCCCGCAATTTCTCGAGGCCACCTCGCGCCTGGATGTTCTTCGCAATGATTTCGTCGACAGTCTGAGCCCGGGCAACGACGGGCAGCAGTAAGACAGAGGCGAGCACAATCCAAGAACTTCTCTTCATCTGGTTAAGCTCCTTGCATGGAATCCATCCGCCGGCAGAAACATCCACACTACCGGCAGCGCCTTACGGTTTCCAAAAGTCCGCATTCAGTTGGATAGCAATTCTTTGAGTCCTTCGGCCACAGGAGCGCCTCCTTGTTAGCAAACTCCGTCCGAAATTCCAAGTGCTTTTCTATAAAATAAGGTGGGGTGTGGTAGCATCGCGTCCGAGAGGTACCATTGTTCCTTCGGAAACTTGGTTTAGACTGATTCGCTCTCGGATCCTTTTTGGCTTATAACTGAAAGCTGATTGTTGCGACGCCCCCAGCCCAACAGGAAAGACTCGTGACCCAAGAAAATAAGAAACGATTGCGCGTAGGAGTGCTCTTTGGAGGCCGCTCGGGCGAACATGAAGTTTCGCTCGTGTCGGCAGCCTCCGTGATTCGTGGTTTGGACCCAGACAAGTACGAGGTTATTCCTATTGGCATTACGAAGGATGGCCACTGGTTGGTTGGCGAAGGAGCCGTGAAAATGCTGCCGGAAGTACTGAAGGGCGGGAGGCGCGTGATGCTGACCGCCGATCCGACGGAGGCGGCGCTAGTGCCCCTGGACCGAGGCGCAGGCGCGCAACGGCTGGACGTGATCTTCCCGGTCATGCACGGAACGTATGGAGAAGATGGCACCATACAAGGGATGTTGGATCTTGCCGGGCTTCCCTATGTTGGCGCGGGGGTCCTCGGTTCAGCGGTGGGAATGGACAAGGACGTGGCCAAACGCCTGTGCCAGGACGCGGGAATTCCGGTGGTGCCTTGGGTGACTGTGCATCGTTGGCGATGGGAGAAAGATCCGCAGGGTGTGAGAGACGAAATCGAAGAGAAGTTTGATTATCCGGTGTTCGTGAAGCCGGCCACGCTGGGCTCGTCTGTGGGGATGAGCAAGGTGCACAACAAGAGTGAGCTTGGACCGGCGCTTGACCTGTCGTGTGAATTTGGAATGAAGACGCTGGTGGAGAAGGCCGTCACTGCCCGCGAAATCGAAGTTTCCGTTTTGGGCAATCAAGAGCCAAAGGCATCCGTACCGGGGGAAATTCTGCCCCACCGGGAGTTCTATGACTACACCGCCAAATATCTTGAGGAAGGTACGCGGTTGGTGATTCCGGCAGAGCTGAAGCCCGCACAGATCCGGAAGATCCAGTCCCTGGCGGTGAAGGCGTTTCAGGTGTTGGAACTGTCGGGTATGGCGCGGGTGGATTTTTTCCTGGAGAAGAAGGCTGGCAAGATTTATTTGAATGAGGTGAACACCATTCCGGGATTCACTTCCATCAGCATGTATCCGAAATTGTGGGAGGCGAGTGGAATACCCTTCCGGGAATTAGTTGACAAGCTCATTGAGCTGGCTCTTGAGATGCATCGGGAAAAGGGGCGCACAAAATACGCCATCGAGTTGCCGGAAGGCTCGGGCGGCGCACTCACCAGCTAACAGCGATCAGGAAACATTTTGCGAAAGTGTGGCGTCCAATCTTAGGGAGGTTTGCGAGGCGGCATTTCTCCTGATAGAGTTTTTCTGCCTGCAGAACAGGTGTGCGGTCGAAAGGCACGATGTCATTACTGGAACCACCACCGGAGAAAACTCATAAGTCCCGAGTTTGGGCGTACACCCTGGCGGGCTTGCTAGTAGCCCTGTCCGTGGTGCTATGGTTTACGCTTCGCTACTACCCGGAGAAAAGAGTTACGCAACAATTTTTTGATGCGCTCGTCGCAGGCGACACCGAAAAGGCATACGCGGTATGGAAGCCGACGGCAAGTTACAAGAAGGGCGATTTTCTGGCAGATTGGGGACCGGCGGGATACTACGGTCCGGTGATGAGTTACAAAATAATGGGCGCAACGGCACCGCGGGGAAGCGATTCCATTGCGGTCAATGTGGCGCTGAGCCCTTACTCTCCGATGCCGGAGGCTTCCGACGCCGAAAAGAGCCGCAAGACGAGAGTGGTAACACTTTGGGTTTCCCCTTCGGACAAGTCGTTCAGTTTCCCGCCTTAGAGTGAAGGCAGGCAGCAGGGTAGCCCGGAGCAAGCTACTGTTGGATTTCGTCGAGGGCGGCTGCGAGTTCGGCGGGGCTGACGCTGGCGGTGCCGAGTTTTCCGACAACCACTCCGGCGGCGATATTGGCGAGAAAAGCGGCCTCCGGCAAAGTAGCTCCCGCCGCCATCGCAAGGGACAGCACGCTAAGAACGGTGTCACCCGCCCCGGTAACATCGAAGAACTGCCGGCCGGTGACACCCCGCTCGACGCCGGGCTGGCCAACGCGGGCGTAGGTCACTTCGAAACTGGTCGCGGGAATAACTAGATGCCTGGGCGAGCTCTCCTCGAAAATGCTCATGCCCCTTTCGCCGCGGGTGATCACCACGGCGGCACACCCAAAGTGGGCCAGCAGGGCACGCCCAGCTTCTTCGACAGATTTTTCGTCGTTTAGCGGACGGGTGACGTAGAAGCTCGCCTCTTCGGCGTTGCAGACAACCGCACGCGCCCCGCGGTAAGCCAAGAGCCGCGATCGCTTAGGTTTTACGAATACAGGAACTTTGAGTTGATGGCAGGCATGCAAGATTCGCTCGGCAAAGGTGTCGGAGATCAAGCCCTTGTCGTAATCAGATAAAAGTAGCGCATCGGCAGACTTGAGGGAATCCACGAGAAGGCGAAACAATTTTTCTTCCAGCGGCGGCGGCAGGGTGACACGGCGCTCGTCATCAATGCGAACGATTTGATGGCGGCGGGCGATCACGCGCGTTTTGACTGTAGTGATTCGCTGCGGGTCCGCGAACACGCCGCTGTCGGCGATTTCGCGCTGCCGAAGACAGGCGCGGAGAGCCGCGCCGGCTTCATCATCAACAATTTTCTTCTGGGTGATTTCCCGTCCGCCCACAACTCCAAATGCCTGCACATGCGCACGAAGCGCGGTCAAATTAGCCGCGACGTTTCCGGCGCCGCCGAGACAATCATTCTGTGACACAAAACTCACAATAGGGACAGGGGCTTCAGGTGAGAGGCGATGAGCAGTGCCCGAGAGGTAGCGGTCCAACATCAGATCGCCGACCACGGCGACATGGACTTTTCGGAATCGCGGCAAGAGCCGCTTCAGCTTGGGGATGGTGCCTGCCAACTCCGCACTCATGGGCGAGTTTCCCAGCTCATTCCGGTGCAATGGTCGCTTCCTCGGGAAGCATCACTGGGATGTCATCCCGGACAGGATAAATGCGTTTGCAGACGTCGCACTTCAGGCCAGAATTGTCCGGGAGCAAGTGCACCGGTTTCTTGCAAACGGGACAGACAAGAATCGCAAGCAGGTCCTTGGGGATCGGCATGATTCACTCCAAAGGTCGAACAGAAACTGTAACAGACTGGGACTGTTTGCGGCCAGTCAGCCGTGCGTCTCCGGCCGGGAAGGCCACCGGACGCACAAGCTTCGAAACGCCGCTATTTACGGAAAAGCGGCAGGACGCGAACAGAAGGCATGGCACGCGTTATACTCGCGGTGGGCGCGGCAAGGTCGCGGTGTTCCAACATCATCGACATGGCCCAAACTGGCTGGAGAATGAGGTGCTGGCATGAGGAAGCGATTCACGCTGGTATGGTCAATTCTGGTGTTCTTGCTGGCTCCCTGCGGCCGGGCGCAAACTGGTGCCGACTTGAGAGAGTTGGCCAGAGAAAAAGAGGTCAGACAAGAGGAACTGATTAATCTGGAACGAGAGACGGCGCGGGCGCTCCAATGGAACAATGGGACTCTTTTCCGGCGGGTTTATGGCGATGATTTCGTGGGGATATTACCTTCGGGGCAGATCGTGGACAAGACAGGGTGGATCGCCACAATTGAAAATTCCGCGATCAAGTACAGTTCCGTGATTGCTTCGGACATCCGTGCGCGCATCTTTGAAGAAACCGCTGTCGTCACCTGTCTCTGGAGTTTGCGTGGGACGCAAGACGGACATCCTGTTTCACGGCAGTTGCGAGTCACTCACGTGTATGTTTATGGGCAAAGGGGTTGGCAGGCAGTCGCCAGCCAAGAAACGCTGCTGCCCGGTTAGAGCCGCTTCGAGTTGCAGTCCGTAACATAAGATTTCAGCGGGCGACAGTTGCGAGCGGAGTCGTTCTCCTAGAGAATGTCGGGTTGAGGTGACTATGAGGACACGGATTGGGTGTGTTTGTTTGTTGGGATTGATGATGACCGGTGCGGCACAGGGCCAGGCGCCACCGGCAAACCAGGCGACGCAGGAACCAGCCTTGCCTTATATTCCCAGCCTGGATCTAGCCGCCATGGATAGGACGGCTGACCCCTGCCTGAATTTCTATCAGTACTCCTGCGGTGGTTGGAAGAAAAACAATCCGATACCTGCGGATCAAACTTCCTGGTCGGTGTACGCCAAACTCTATCAAGACAACCTGCAATTTCTGCGTGGCATTCTGGAGCAAGCGGCAATACGCAGCGGACCGCGCAACGCCGTCACTCAACAGATTGGCGATTTTTATAGTGCCTGCATGGACGAGGCGGCTGTGGAGAAACAGGGGACTACGCCCGTTCGAGGGTATCTGGATGCCATCGGGAACCTCAAATCAGCGAAAGAGATTGCGCCGTTGGCGGCGCAATTGCAACAAGTCTACGGCCGCTCCATTTTGTTCAGGGCCGGATCGACGCAGGATCCGGACAACTCCGAAGAAGTGATAGCGGAACTGGACCAGGGTGGATTGGGATTGCCCGACCGCGACTACTACACCAAGGAAGATGCCAAATCGAAAGAGACGCGGGAGCGCTATGTCCAGCATGTACAGAGCTTGTTTCAACTGATGGGCGAGAATCCCGAGGCCGCGAAGAAAGATGCGGACACCATCATGCGGCTGGAAACGGCGCTGGCAAAAACTTCCATGACACGCGTGGACCGGCGCGACCCCTACAAGATGAAACACAAGATGGAGCTCGCCGGCTTGAAAGGACTGAACCCGAACTTTGACTGGAATGCCTATTACAGTACCGCACAGTATCCACAGTTCCAGACACTGAACGTGGCCACGCCAGAGTTCTTCAAGGAAGTCAATGCGCGGCTAGCGGCCGAACCTATCGACAACTGGAAGACGTACCTGCGTTTTCATGTTGTGGATTCGGCTTCACCGTATCTCTCCTCACCCTTCGTGAATGAGAATTTCGAGTTTTACCGCAAGTATCTGCGAGGGGCCAAAGAGCAACAGCCGCGCTGGAAGCGCTGCGTCAGTTACACGGATCGCGAGCTGGGTGAGGCGCTCGGGCAGGTTTACGTTGCCAAAGTGTTTTCGCCCGAGCTCAAGGAGAGCACCCTGGATATGGTGCGGCGCATCGAAGACGCCATGGCTCGGCGGATCCAGCAACTGGATTGGATGAGCCCGGAAACAAAAGAACAAGCGCTCCGGAAACTCCACGGGATCCGCAACAAGATCGGCTATCCCGACAAATGGAGAGACTATAGCAACATCAAGATTGCGCGGGACGATTTTGCCGGTAACATGGCCCGGACATCACAGTTTGAGCATCACCGGGATATTAACAAGATTGGGAAACCGGTGGACCACGGCGAATGGGGCATGAGCCCGCCGACCGTGAACGCTTATTACGATGCGCAGATGAATGACATCAACTTCCCCGCGGGGGTGCTGCAACCTCCGCTCTACGATGCAAGAATGGACGCGGCGCCAAATTACGGCAACACCGGCGGCACGATCGGCCACGAGTTGACACATGGATACGACGATGAAGGCAGCCAGTACGATGCCAATGGAAATCTGAAAAATTGGTGGACCAAAGCGGACCGCGAGAAATTCGATGCGCGAACCAAGTGCGTGGAAGATCAATACGGAAACTACATCGTCGTGGACGACATCCACATCAACAGCAGGCTCACGCTGGGCGAAGACGTAGCCGACCTGGGCGGTGAGATTCTCGCTTACTTGGCGTGGCAAGACGCAACGAAGGGACAATCCCTGTCGCCCCGAGATGGTCTTACACCCGAGCAGCGGTTCTTCATCGGATTTGCACAATGGGATTGCAACAATGAGCGGCCCGAGGACTTGCGTGTGCGGGCGGCGACGGATCCCCATTCCCCCGGGGAATACCGCATCAACGGGGTGGTGGTGAATATGCCGGAGTTCGCCAAGGCCTTTGCGTGCAAAGCAGGCCAGCCCATGGTGAAACCGACCGAGAAGGTGTGCAGGGTTTGGTGACAGTTTTCCATTCAGAATCTAGATGCCTTGGTTTGGGAAAGATTCAATAGCTCATTCTCATTTCGCCTTGATCCATTGCCCAATTTAGACACGGCGAATGCCATCAACAGCGCCAGGATGGGATCGCAGGGGTGGCGATAGCGAAGCGAAGTGTGCGCGAGGTAAAAGGTCAGGGGAAAGACGAGCGGGAATGAGGCGATGGGAAGGAAGAAGGTTCGCCGGCCGATATAGAGCCGAACGAGTCCCGCGATAACGCCCAAGAGCGCCAGCGCGTTCCAAAGCAGCAGAAATCGAGCCAGCCACGAGTCCGTGCGGGCGAAATCCCGCCAAGGAGATTCGGTACCCAGCCAGGTGGCAACGATTCTGCGGCCAAACAGTTGGGCGTAAAGAACGGGATGGGTAACGACGAAGTCCCTAGCTTTCCGCCATTTTTCATCCAGGAAAGCATTTTCGCCAAGCCTGGAGTACAGATGGATTTGCTCGTATCGGGTGATGCGGTTTACTTCGTGCGAGTGTTCATCGAAGATCTCGTTGTTTCCGGACCAGAATTCAAAAGGAAAATTGGAGCGAAGCGGGACGAGGCGATGGAATTGAATATAGTTTCGAACTGTCCACGGCAAACAAGTAAGGAGAATTACAGCAACAGCTAAAAGAGCAAGCCGGGCTTGTTGGGCGCGATTGCCGCGGCACTGGTAGAGGGCCCAGCCGAGCAAGAAAGGCAGAAGGGCTCCCAGGACGGGGTTTGTGAGCAGAGAGAGTCCCCAGAGAAGTCCATACAGAGCGAAGTCGCGGCGGCGCGAAGAATCCGCGAGTTGGAGAGTGGCCCACAGGAGAGCGGTCGCAAGCAGCGCGGAGAGAGAAGTATCCCAAATCCACTCGAAGGGCAGGAGGATGCCGCTGGGGAAAATTGCCCACAGCCATGAAGCGAGCACGGCGGTTGCGGAGCCGCCAACGCGCTTCCCCGCATGGAACAGTGGAAAACACGCAAGCGAGGAAAAAAGACCGTTCATCAAAACCGCGGCATAGAAAGACCATAAGGTGAATGCGCCGAAAAACTTGAAAATGCATGCAATCAGCAATGGATACAATGGAGCGAGCCAAGCCGTGGGACCCGTTGGCTGACGGAAGAGGCAACAGAATCCCTGCCCCTGTGCGAGAGCAGAAGCCACGTTGCCCACTTCGTTCTGGAATGGAACCGTGGCCAGGATTTGCGCGGGAATCATGTGAGCCTGGTAGACCAGGAATGCCGTGCGCAGAAGCATGGCTATCAGAGCGATAAACCAGACGGCGGCCGCCAATGAGAGAATCTTTTCGCGCATGGAAGTGAAAAGCATACAGCGAAGGGAAACGAATCCGGAAATGGGGTTATCGGCAAGAGAGGATAGCTGGATCAGCACCAACCAAAGAAGTTGTAAGGTTCCGCGACCTTCGCGTACAGTGAGCTGAGCACCAGGAATGGCGAGGCGCCCAATTTCTGCCTAGCTTGAAGCAAATCCCGGAAAGGAACCATGACATGGCGAGGAAGGCGAGCTGGATTGCGTGCGCGCTGTCCGGAATTGCCCTGCTGGTAGCGGGCTGCGGGAATGCGCAAAGAGATGCCACGGATGCGGCGATAAGCGCGGCGCAGGCAGCAATCAATGCGGTGCAGGGCGAAGCGGAAAAGTATGTCCCCGAACAATTGCAGGCTGCCCAGGCGGCGCTGCAAAAGGCCAAGGACGCGCTGGCGAAGGAGGATTACCAGGCAGCATTGAAGGCAGCGCAGGACGCGACAAACAAGGCGAGGGATCTAGCTGTTGCGGCGGCGGCAAAGAAAGACGAATTGAACAAGGGGTGGGCGGACTTGAAGGTATCCATGCCTAAGTCCCTGGATGCCGTCAAGGCCAAACTGAACGCCTACGCACACGGCGCCCGTCTGCCAGTTGGATTGGACAAAGATAAGCTGGAGGAGGCAAAAACTCAGTACGAGCAATTGAAGCAGGTTTGGGCGGACGCCTCGGCTGCGGCAGCCCAGGGAGATCTGGGAGAGGCCATGAAAAAGGCTTCGGCCATAAAAGACCCGCTCGCGAAGTTGATGGAGTTGTTGGGAATCAAGTCGTAAGAAATTGAAGAGAGTACAGGGCTGTTTTTCTTGCCAGAGGAAAATCGACTAGAAGGACTCGACCCGCCACATCAGGCGCGTGGAGAAGGAGGTTATCTTCGTCAGGTCGGGGCGCCAGAGCGCGAGGATTTGCGAGCCTTGATAGACACGTTCAAAGCCACCTTCCGATTCGGAGACGGTATCGATTGGAGCGACCCAGAATCCCTCGCTTCCGGGAGCATGAAGCATCAAACGCAAACGCTGCCATCCATCTTCAATGCGGAGAATCGGGCCGGGGAGCATTCCGGAGAATCGCAAATTTTGGCGGCCCGAGGGTGTCTCGAAAAAACGGTCGGGTTCCGAAGGAGCAAGGAGATTAATGACCGATTCAATGCCGAAGCGTACCGGCCCGGCTAACGGCGCGGAGAGCGTGAACGAGACATCACAGCTCACTTCGCAGCCATGGGGAGCCGGGCCAAACAGAAAGTGCTTGGTGACGGTAAGGCGTGGCGGATTCGCGGGATCAGCAGCAAATTCCGGAATTGCTTGTTCGAGCGTCAGGTCGGCGTAGTTGGCGGATGAATGCCGAATGGCGAATGCGCCGCCAGCCAGGCTATTGAGTTCGTTCAGTTGGAGTGTTTCGTAGTCACTGAAGGTTCGCGAAGGGTCAAAGAGCAGGGAGCGAAACGAGTGTCGTGCAAAGCGATCGTAGCGCAGGAAACGATCGAGATTGGGTTCTTTGACGTGCACTTGATCATGAATCGAAACCGCGCCGCCGGAGGAGGGCGTCGCGGACGCGGCTTCGCGAAGCCGTGAGTGATACGCTTCGGGGGACCGGCGGATGGAATTGATGAGTGTGGCGGAACAAGGCCGGAAGTCGAAGGCAGCGAGTGTGGCCCCGTCCGAAGGTTTGAGCAAGGCCTGATATTCGGGCGCGGAGAAGAGAAGCTCACAATCACCATCGGCATCGTAATCGAGCAATTCAACGCGAGGGAGCGAGCCGCCCGGAGTAAGTTGATCCACAAGCGATTCGGCGCTCACCAGATTGCGCCAAAGTTCGGTGCGCAAATGAGGGGCATAAATGCCACCGAAGACTCCATGCCAGTAGGCGTCATTCCCCTGGCCACGAAGGAGCCGATCCCGCGCCTCCTGGAGCAGCGCTGTGTGTTCGGAACTGGAGCGGCGCGAGCGTACGGCGGCGACACAGGCCGAGACACGAAGCATCTTTTTATGAAGTAGATTGGATTCCGGATATTTTCGGAAGAATCCCCGCCAGCCACTGCCGCGAAGAAAAGTAAGAAGGTCGGCTCGCCCGGAGAATTCCTTGTGAAACCCATAGAGACGCAACCGGGTGCGGGTGGGCAGGACCCATTCCATCATTTCCGCGTAAGATGCCGTGGGAAGGTCCGCGCGGCCAAGCGGAACATGAGAGGCAATACATTCGCTGGGCGTGACCGTCTTCAGCCAAGCGGAATTCTCTTCCAGAGCGGTGAAGAATTCTTCCAGCCATCCGTCGGCGTAGCAATGCTTAAATGTCCCGGGCCAGACGCCGAACTTCTCCATATCATCGCCAAACGCGGCCGCGCCGCCGGGATGGAGCTGCGCGGCATTTTTGAAATAGGCGATGGATTCCTCGACTTTCCGAAAGGGAATGAGGTAGCGCAATTCCTTGAGCCCCGGAAACACCCAAACGGACTTGCCGCAATCTTCGGCGATATAGGGACCAAACAACTCTTCCGGTTCGAACCCGGCGGCAAGGAACGGGAGATCGTCCACCAGCGTATGGCTGACATTAGCAGCAGCAAGCGATGACGGTAGTTGCGGCTCCCAGACGCGCTCGGCGAGCCACGCTCCCGTGGGACGCTTGCCAAAATGCTTCTCAAGATAATCCGCAAGACGGGTGATCTGCTCGATCCGATCCGCTTCAGGGATGGAAATCAGGATGGGCTCATAAAAGCCGCCGCCGATCAACTCCACTTGGCCGGAGGCTGCCAGCTTACGAATTCGTTCAAAATATTCCGGGTGATTCTTCTCGATCCAGAGAAGCAGTGGACCCGAGTAGTGCAGGGCCACGCGAATTCCAGGGTGCTTCTCTACAAGGCAAAGAAAGGCGTCGTAGGAGTGCTGGTAGCACTCCTCGAAAACATGTTCGAAATTGCCAGATGGCTGGTGCGCGTGAACGATCAGAACTACATGAAAGGGCCTGCCGGTCTGGGTCATAAGGCTCACGTTCCATAATACCGCGAGAAGTGCAAAAGAATGGTGTACCCCTATTTACATTAGGGACATCGGCGAATTTATGGTTTTACTTTACTTTCGTGCGAGATAACAGCCAGTCGGCGACGATCTGCAGCGCTTCGGGAGAAAATGTTTCTTCGATAGCGGCATACTCGGCGGGAGAACCGGTATAGGCGTGCTGGAAAAGGTGGTTGAGTTCCGGAAGCTGGCGGGTGTCGGACTGGTTGTTACCTGCCTCGGTCAAGGCTTTCTGGAGCAGCGGCAAGTTGATTTTGGGCGGAACTTGAAGGTCCTTTTCACCATATAAGGCGAGCACCGGACACCTGATTTTTTGCAGATTGGACAGCGGGTCATAGTCGAGAAAGAACCGGAACCATGGAGAGGTCATCATTCGCAGTTGCGGTTCCAGGGCGGCAGGTGGCAGCGCGGAATCCAGGCCGCTGTCCTTGACCAGAGTTTTGAGTTTCTCCTTCAGCCTGGCTGGGTCGTCTTCCTTTCGGACCAGGTCATAAGCGCTCTTGTCAAAGGCGAGGCTTGTGGCAACCTGGGAATCGCTGAGGCCACCGGCGCGTGCAATCAACTCAGATTGATTGAGGAGAGTGTCTTCGCCCTTGGTGGCAGGGGCAGCAAGAAGCACAATCCAAAGAATGTCCTGAGAGCGCGCAGCGATCGACGGAGCAATCATGGCGCCTTCACTGCGGCCGATGAGGCCGATTCTCCCGGGGTCGATATCCTTGCGCGACTTCAAGTAGGAGATCGCCGATTCGGCATCGGTTGCCAGGTCCAGAGTGGTGGCTTTGTCGAAGGAGCCCGTGGACTTGCCGATGCCGCGTTTGTCGTAGCGTAGGACGGCAATTCCCTTGCGCGTCAGATAGTCCGAAAGAACGAGAAAAGGCTTGTGGTTCGCCAGGAATTCATCGCGATCCTGCGGTCCTGAGCCGGAGATGAGCAGAGCGGCGGCAAAGGGGCCAGGCCTTCTGGGAAGAGTGAGCGTACCGGCGAGTGTTACGCTTGCGGCGGCACTGGAAAAGGAGACTTCTTCCTCGCGATATGGATACGGTTTGGAGGGATTCTGGGGACGGCGGAGCTCAAGGGGTTGGCTGGAACGAATGAAATCGAGTTTTTCCTTGAAGTCCCTCTGAGACCAAACGCCCGTGATACCGTTTTTCGTGGGGTTGAGAGTGCCATCGTATACACCGGCGAGCGCAGGTATCTCGAAATGAAAGGCGGATTCTTTCTGCAGGACACTGATCGCAGGAAGACCGCTGACGCCATGGTCGAGGCTGTCCAAGGCGGCAATGAGATTGCCATCCGAGGCGTGAGAAACGTGCAACTGCAACCGCAAACGCATGCCATGGTCCTGTAGAGCGCCCTGCCACAGGCCCTCGACAGGGAAATGTGCGTCGTCAGGTTTGTGCGCGACGGCCTCGCGATGAAATACCAGAGGCAACGAGGCACTTCCTTGTGACCACTCACCATCGATGGTCTTGCGGTCCAGAGAGACTTTGCCTTCATAGTGCGCGCCGACCGAAGAGACTTCCAGCTTCAGAATTGCGGAGTTCAAGGATGCGGAACTTGCCTCGATTGCGAAAACAGCCTGGTCGAGGCTGTCGAGCGTGGCGTGTAGGGCGCCATGGGAATTTCTGGTGAGGTGCAGAACAAGGTGGAGTTGGGCTTCGCCTGCCTGAAGCGTGCCGGTATAGGTGCCCTCGAGGGCTGGCTCCTGAGCTAGCAGGGAAAAAGGCGCGGGAAAAAGGATCAGTCCCAGAACAGCCAGGCAGGGCAGTTTGTGAAGGCGCAAAACTTGCTCCAAGGACAACCAAAGAAACCGCAGCCGGTTTGGATGAGTCTTATCCTGAAAAGGCAGCCTGGTATGGGAGAGGCGCCACGAGCAGACTGCAGCGCCTGGAATGGTTACACGCGGGGGAGCGCGTGTGGTCCAGAGCTACTTCTTGTTGTACCAGTCGGCATTGATGGCCGTGAACTTCTGCCACTTCTCCGGCAGATCTTCGAGGGCAAAGATGGCGGTCACCGGGCAGACCGGGACGCAAGCGCCACAGTCGATGCATTCCACGGGACTGATATAGAGCATGGTTTCGGACTCGTAAGCCGCCTCGTCTTTGCGCGGATGGATGCAATCCACGGGGCACACATCAACACAGGCGGTGTCTTTGGTGTTGATGCAGGGTTCGGCAATCACGTAAGCCATTACCAATCTCCTTTGAGTAGACAGCGAACCAGGACCGAAAAACCGCGCCCAGCCGTCAAACTTATAAGATACCACGGCATTGCCATGTAGCAAGTGCCAGGGGATTCATTCTACGTGGGACGCGAAAAATTCTCAACCGGAGGAGAAGCGTTAGAATGAGAGGGAAAGGAAGGGGTATGAAACGGAAGATGGCGATTGCAGGAGTATTGTTCGTGGCGGGTGTCGCGTTGGCAATGGCACAGACGAGCCGGCCCAAGGACCCACCGCTGATTGATCTTCAGGGTTACCAGAAGATTCTGGGGCAACGTAAAGGCCAGCCGCTCGTGGTCACCTTCTGGGCGACGTGGTGCGAACCCTGCCGCGACGAATACCCCATGTTGAACGACCTGGCGAAACAATATGCCCCACAGGGATTGAAGGTCCTCGGCATCAACCTCGACCAGGACGGCGACATCATCCTGATGCGGCGATTCCTGGCGCGCTACAAACCCGTGTTCCCCAACTACCGCAAGACTAAGGGAGGGGAGGCTGAGTTTTCCAATGCCGTCATGCCCGGCTGGAATGGCAGCCTTCCAGCCACTTTTTTCTATACAAAGGAAGGCCAGCAGATCGATCATTTGGTGGGAGCCAAGGACCACGATACATACGACGCGGCGATCCGCGCGCTTCTTGCGAAGTGATGCGAAGAGTCGATTGCCACGCATAAAATGGACCGGCAAAATCTACGAGCGGAGGAGGATCATGCTGGATTTGAAGGGCCACAAAATACTGTATTACGGCCACAGCACTTTTGGGCTGACCACACCCAGCGGTCAAGTGGCAATCATCGATCCGTGGGTCATGACCAATCCGCGATGCCCAGAGACTTTGAAAAAGGTGCAACGGCTGGACGCGATCTTCCTGACCCACGGACACACGGATCATATGGGTGATATGTTGTCGCTGGCTAAACAACACAAGCCGAAAGTGGTGTGTAGTTTTGAAACTTATCTTTGGCTGGAATCGAAGAGTACGGGCGCCCAATGCTTGCCGGGTAACAAAGGAGGCTCGCAAAAGGTGGGCGATTTCGAAGTCACCATGACCCATGCGTTCCATTCCAATTCAATCGAGGACAATGGCCAGCGGATATACGGGGGCGAAGCAGGCGGCTACATTGTGAAGCTCCCGGGCGGGATTAGCATTTATCACGCAGGAGACACTGCTGTGTTCGGGGATATGAAGCTCATCGGCGAGTTGTACAAGCCGGATCTCGCCTGCCTCCCCATCGGCGATGTATTCACCATGGGACCGCGCGAAGCCGCCTTGGCCATTCGACTCCTCGGAGTCAAACACGTCATCCCAATGCACTACGCAACCTTTCCCATGCTTACAGGAACGCCCGAAGCGCTGCGAGCGGAATGCAAGGACATCCTAGGATTACAGATTCACGCTCTCAAGCCCGGAGAGGCTTTGGGATAAAGTTACAATTAAGACGAGCGCAGTTTATGAGCGGAAGACGTTGCGCACGAAGAAGCCGAGGTTCGCTGGACGCTCGGCGAGGCGGCGCATGAAATAGGGGAACCATTCCTGCCCGAAGGGTACGTAAATCCGTACTCGGTATCCGTCCCGCACCAGTTGCCGCTGCAGGTCGGTGCGCACCCCGTAAAGCATCTGAAACTCAAAATCGTCCTTGGAGATTTGCTTCTCGACGGCGCAGCGGATCGTCGCCGCAATCATGTGCGGGTCGTGGGTAGCAATGGCATTGTAAAAGCCGCTGGTAAGCAGCAGGCGCATCAGCTTCACGAAATTCGCATCTACGTCCGCCTTCCGGGCAAAGGCCACTTCTTCCGACTCTTTGTAAGCGCCTTTGCACAATCGGATGCGGCAGCCATAGGAGAGCAGGTCACGAATATCGTTTTCGCTGCGGTACAGATAGGCTTGAATGACCGCGCCGACGCTGGGCGTCTGCGCTCGCACACGTTTGACTAACTCTACCGTTCGCTGAGTATAGATAGAGCCTTCCATGTCGATACGAAGGAAACTCTCGTAAGAAGCGGCACGCTCCGCGATAGAAAGCGCCAAACCTTCACAAAATTCAACCGAAAGGTCCAGTCCCAGTTGGCTGAGTTTGCAGGAGACGTTGGCGTTCAGTTTTTCCTGGGCAATGCGGTCAAAAATGCCCAAGTAGGTGTCGCGGGCCTTCTGCGCATCGGCAGGTTTGGAGACATTCTCACCAAGGCAGTCGAGCGTGACCGCCATACCCGCGTCGTTGCACTCGCGCGCGGCTTCAATCGCTTCATCCAGTGTCTCACCGGCCACAAACCGGTGGGACATCCGGCGTGTTGTGCCGTTGGAGGTGACCCAATGGGCAAACCCTTTACTGTCTGAGAGTTTGAGAAGTGTGGAACGCAGCATGGACAAAACAATTATGCCCGCAGTCGCCGGAAGAGGCCAGAAGCGAGCTAGTGTTTGTGCTCTTCAAGGAACTTCTCGGCATCGATTGCCGCCATGCAGCCAGAACCCGCAGCGGTGACCGCCTGACGATAGCGGTGGTCCTGGACATCTCCGGCGATGAAAACTCCAGGGACGCCGGTGAGGCTGCTGCCATTGCGGGCGATCAGGTAGCCCTTCTCGTCCATTTCGAGTTTGCCTCGAAAGACGATGCTATTGGGGTCGTGGCCGATGGCAACAAAGACGCCCTCCAGGGCAATTTCCCGCTTTTCATTTGTTTTGGTGTTGTGAAGGCGCACGCCGCTGACTACTCCCTCAGCCGTCAGAATTCCATCGACCACCTGGGGGGTGACGAATTCCACTTTTTGGTTTGCCTTGGCGCGGTCAATCATGATTTTCGAGGCGCGAAACTCATCTCGCCGGTGAATCAGGTAGACCCTGCTGGCATAACGGGAGAGGAAGTTGGCCTCTTCCATTGCGGAATCGCCCCCTCCTACAACCGCGATAGCTTTGCCGCGGAAAAAATAGCCATCACAAGTGGCGCAGGTGGAAACTCCTCGGCCAATCAGTTCCCTTTCGCCCTTCAAGCCCAAGAGGCGCGCGGAAGCACCCGCGGCGACAATCAAGGCCTGCGTCTCGTAGACATCCTTCCCCGCCATTATTTTGAAAGGGCGTTGCGTCAGGTCGACTTCAGTCACGCTTCCGGACTTGAATTCCGTCCCGAATTTTTGCGCCTGCTTACGCATGTTTTCGATGAGTTCCGGGCCCATAATGCCATCTGGAAAACCAGGGAAATTCTCAACATGCGTGGTGAGGGAAAGCTGGCCGCCGGGTTCGTGGCCATCCAGAACCAACGGTTTCAGGTTCGCACGAGCCGCGTAAATTGCGGCAGTCAGACCGGCACAGCCGCTCCCGATGATGACGACGTTATGCATGCAAATAGGCTCCCAGAATTAGATTCCGTAGGTGGACCTGCAGGTACAAAGCAAGCGAGTATTGTAGCATCTCCGCGAAAACGGAACCGTAGGGCTCTGGGGCGGGCGGGCAGTGGAATTTCACGACAGATTTTGGCCGGCGCGCAGACTGGCGAGAGCTTCCAAGACGAAGGCCAAATTGGAAAGCACCGAAAACAAGCAGCGATGGACTGTAATTCCACATCTATTTATTCTGAATGCAGACCGAATCTTCGCCAGGAGCCACAAATGGATCCACGCTACCCCATTGGGAAATATGAACTACCGGCGGGCATCACGTCTGCTAAACGGGCTGAAGCCATTAGAGAAATCGCTTCCGCCCCGGAACAAATCCGGGCGGCAGTGAATAGGTTGAACGATACGCAACTGGATACACCGTACCGCGAGGGCGGCTGGACGGTGCGGCAGGTGGTTCACCACGTCGCGGATAGCCACATGAATGCCTGCGTGCGCTGGCGGCTGGCGCTGACGGAGACCGAACCGACCATCAAACCGTATGAGGAGAGCGCCTGGGCCAAGCTGGAAGACGCCGCGCACGCGCCGGTGGAAGTGTCACTGCGGCTCCTTGAACCACTGCATTAGCGCTGGGTCAGTTTGTTGCGCACTGTAAAGGAGCACGAATTTGCCCGTACATTCCGGCATCCCGATCATGGCGTGAAAACGCTAGACTGGATGCTGTTTCTCTATGCCTGGCACGGGAAGCATCACACCGCGCACATCACCGAGTTGCGCAAGCGAGAGCACTGGTAGGCGTGTTGCCAAGTGGCCGAAGCCTGAACCCTCGTGTAGGATGAAATGAGCATGAAAAGGAGACCACATGGCGCGACCAGCAGGAACGTACGCGATTTTTGAAACCTCGCTCGGCAACATTGTTGTCAAGCTGCTTGAAAAAGAAGCACCCAAGACCGTGGAGAATTTCATCGGCCTTGCGGAGGGAACCAAAGAGTTTCAGAATCCCATGACGGGCAAGAAAGAGAAGCGCAATTTCTACGACGGGCTGATCTTCCACCGTGTGATTCCGCAATTCATGATCCAGGGAGGATGCCCTCGCGGCGATGGCCGCGGCGGACCAGGGTATTCTTTCACAGACGAATTTCATCCCTCGCTAAAGCACTCGAAAGCCGGAAAACTGTCGATGGCCAATTCCGGGCCAAACACCAACGGGAGCCAGTTTTTCATCACGGTTGCTCCGACGCCTCATCTGGACAACCGCCACACGATATTTGGCGAGGTGGTGGAAGGCCAGGATGTCGCGGACAAAATTTCGAACACGTCCCGCGACAACGCGGACAAGCCACGAACTCCAGTCACCATGAAAGTCGTCATCGAACGAGTCTCGTAAGCTTGGGACGACGATGATCTCGCCTGCCCGGCTGATCCAATTCACGGTCGAGCTGATCTTCGTGCTCCTCGGCGCGCTGGTGGTCTGGCTCGGCCTGAATGGACGGATCTATTTCGATCGCCGCAGCATCCCCTGGCTGGTCATTAGCGTTGGTGTGATCGCGTGGGGAGTGCTGGCGGTGGCCAAACCTGGCCTATGGTCGGCCCGATGGCAGAAAAGGAACCGTGGCGGCTCGATGATCCTATTAGGCATCCTTATGTTGACAATCGCACGCTTGCCGTTTATTTGGGTGGGCAAAGTGCTTGCGGTGTGCGGTCTGCTGTTGATCTTTCGCGGGGTAGTTGGCTCGCTCCTTATTTTGAAACAGCGCTGAGCGGCCTTCCTATATAATCTCAGGTAATCTCAAGCCTCTTCCGGTTGGGCGTTCCGCTCCAGCCCAGCCGTGGAATACAGACAAATCGTGCAAGGAGAAGACTCGTGCTGAAAGCATTCAAAGAGTTCGCAATGCGGGGCAGTGTGCTGGATCTTGCAGTTGGCGTGATCATTGGCGCAGCGTTCGGAAAGGTGGTTTCCTCGCTGGTTGATGACGTGCTTATGCCGCCGATTGGGCGGCTCGTAGGTCGCGTTAATTTTTCCGATTTGTTTATCAATCTGAGTGGCAAGCACTATGAGTTGCTGAAGGACGCGAAGGCCAATGGCGATCCGACGTTGAATTATGGAAATTTCCTGAATACCATCATTAATTTCCTGATCGTGGCCTTCGCGATATTTCTTCTCGTGCGCGCGGTGAACAAGTGGTTGCCGAAACCGGCCGCACCTGTAACCACCAAGGATTGCCCGCAGTGCGCGATGGCCATCCCGATCAGCGCCAAAAAGTGCGGCCACTGCACTAGCGCGGTCTAATCGGGCTCTGTCGGTTTGCAGATAACAGATGGAAGAGAAGGGCTTAGGACTGCCCCGGCTTCTTCTTCAGATTGGACTCGACGTGCGCGCGGAGGCGGGCGATCAGTTCCTCTTCCTTCCCCTTCTCAATTTCCCGTTGCACTTCTTCAAGGGAAAAGTGAACGACGTCATGGTGATGCAATTCCAGCGGGGCAATTGCCTCATTGAAGCGCAGCCACAGGCGGTGGATCAGGTTCACTTCGTTGGCGGTAAGGTTAGGCGCATGCGGGCCTAGCACCTTATAAACCTTATCGCCGTTCTGCAGATGGATTTCCAGATTGAACTGCGGCTTAGGATCTCCCAGCTTCTCCCACGCATCGCCAATGTGACGAGCTTGTTCTTCGGTGGACTCCTTCGGGGAATGGCCGAGGACGATGGTGCTGGATTGCAGGCTGGTGGCGGCGCGCAGGATGCCGTCCCACAAATCACTGGCGGCCACAATCGCGAGCCGGATGCTTTTTCCGCGCTTTTCCGCCATCCCCAAGGCCTGGGTAAACAACTGCTGTTCGATGCTGCCGAAGAGCTGCTCCGCGTCCAGGTCGTATTCGCCAGAAGCAGAGCGCCGCAAGAGTCGCACGTGCATGACGATCACATCGCGCCGGCCCGGCTTCACGCGATCCAGAACGCTGCCCAGGTGATAGAGCGAGTGAATGTTGCTGACGGGTACGAGAATGTTCCCCGGGCGAGCGCCTACCGCTTCGGGTGTGAGTTCACCCTCCATGGCCAGGTGGAACTGGTCCATCTCCACGTGTTGGCCCGTGCTGCGGCCGTGGTGGGTGATTCTCTCTGAAATGGTGAAGACGATGAACAGACCTATGGAGAAGATTCCGCCCGCGATAGTGGCCTCTTTCTTGGTGCAGAGGTTGATGACCGCGATGCCGAAGAGCGTCAGGGTAATCAAGGCCAGTCCAAGGGGGATTTCTATCCCGAAAAAGTTGAAGTTCAGCGGTACGCGATACTCTCGATCTCCCGGGTGGGTGTAGCGAAGCACCAGGACGGCCATGCCCTTCATGGCGAAACTCCAAATCACGCCGAAGGCATAGAGGTTCGCCAGGAAGGTGACGTCGCCACGGCTGATGATGATGGTCAGAATCTGAAGTCCAGCGATGATGTTGATAATCCGATAGGAGGTGCCGAAGCGGCGGTGGGGCTCCCGGAACCAACTGGAAAGCACCCCGTCTTCGGAAACGCGGTTGAGCACTCCATTTGAGCCGACAATTGCGGTATTCACAGCCCCAGCGAGGATCATCGTGCCAACCACGACAACGAAGCCATGGAAAATCAGGCGCATGAGGATTGGGCCTTCTAAATTCATGGCCAGCCCGCCGATCAGGTTTTCCAAAAAGTTCTGCCGCTGCTGGTCGGGGATGATCATGATGGCGAAGAAGGAGACAAGCGAGGTGAACACCAGGCTGTAAATGAAAATGACCAGGCCGGTTTTTTTCAGGTTTGGCAGCTTGGGGTGCTCGATTTCGCGGTATACCTGCGCCAGCGACTCTTCCCCGCTCATAGCCAGCACGGAGTGACCCAGGCCGACAAAGACGGCAATCAGGCCAGCAAAATGAGCAAAGTGCACACCGTAGAGCCAACCCAACGCATTGGGCCCAAGCTTGAGGTTTCTTGGGTACGGGAAGGGCGGCAGTGAAGGATGCCGCAGAACAACCGTATAAAGGCACCAGGCAATCAGGATGACGACCATGACGGTCGTAACCTGCATGATGCGCATGGCTTTCTGGCTGGATTCGTGGACACCCTTGATGTTGTACCACCAGAAGTAGACAGTACAGAGCACCGCAAAGCAGGCGGCGCCAAAGTTGGGTGAGACGTGAAGACCCAAATGGATGTAGGCAAAGGTTTCATTGAACAGGCCAGTGATGTACTGGCCAGCGGACACGCCGCTAATAGGGCCCGTCAGGATGTAATCGAACATCAGGGCGGACACGCTGAACTTTGCCAGCGTACCGCCCATCGCTTCCTTGACAACACGATAAACGCCGCCACGGACAAACATGCTGCAGCTTTCCACGTAAATCGCGCGCACCGCGTAGGAAAACAGCATGATCCCCAGGATGAACCAGGGCGCGGCCTTGCCGATGTAGCCTTCCGCCTCACCACCGGCGTAGTAAGCGGAAGAGGCCAGATCGTTAAGAACGATGGCAGCAGCGCGCCAGAAGGAAATGAAACTGAGCAGAGCGGTGGTGGCGACAAGAACGCGGGGAATTCCGTTCCCAGGGCTGCGCGGTGCAGCCGGGTTTTGAGGAGTGCTGCCCATGGACGGGTATTTTGACCTGCGGGAAACAATGCTCGCACTTTTCGCAGAGCAAGTCCAGTTGCCGGGCAAACATGATCGATTTTGTTCAAACAATTACATCAAGACGGCCTTGTCACCAGCTCGGCTCAACCACATTGCGCTGGGACGCCCTGTCGTAAACCAAGCATGTCGTAAACCAAGAGTTGCAGTGCGCATCGCCCGTAAGATATACTGCGCTTCCCAAAAATCCTGCTGCTTGCAGATTGAGGACTCCGCTGAATGGCTGTCGGCGTTCGCACTCGGGATTTGCGCAAGGTCTATAGCTCCGCTCCACCATCAGGCGTTGCCGGTGCGTTCATTGCGCGCGGCGATGCGAAAAGCGGGAAGCAACCCAAAACCCAAATTCCAGCCCTCGACGGACTTTCGCTCGATATTCTTCCAGGAGAGATCTTCGGCCTTCTTGGACCAAACGGCGCGGGCAAGTCCACTACCGTTGGAGTTCTAACCACGCGCGTGCGGCCGACGTCCGGCGAAGCGTGGATTGGCGAGCATGACGTGTGGAAAGAGCAGGCGCGGGTCAAGCACCTGATCGGCGTCGTGCCGCAGCGCCCCAACCTGGATTTTTCCTTGACTGCCCGCGAAATTCTCATTTTTCATGGCGCCTATTTTGGAATTGGCTCGAAACAGAGAAATGAACGCGCCGACGCCTTGCTTGAGAAGTTCAAGCTCACCGAGCGTGCAAACCAGATGGTGCGCGGGTTTTCCGGCGGAATGATGCAGCGACTTTCGATTGCTCGCGCGATGATGCACGATCCGCAAGTTCTGTTTCTGGACGAGCCGAGCGCCGGCCTTGATCCGCAAACCCGGATTCTTTTGTGGGAGACCATTCGTGAATACCACCAGGCGGGAAGGACCGTCCTACTGACAACGCATAACATGGAGGAGGCCGACGCGCTGTGCCAGCGCTTGGCCATCATTGGGCACACCGGCACAGTTAAAGGCATCGATCCCCGGAGGATTCCTGGTGCGGCTTCGTTTCGGCAATCAGACCGCGGATTTGCTTCAGCGTTTACAGTCGCTGGCGGGAGTCCGCGAGGTGCGGGCCGCGGACGGCACGGGCGCCGACGTCTACGCGGATCGCGGCGGTTCTCTTATTCCAGAGATCGCGAGCCTGGCCGCGAATTCAGGGGCAGAATTGTGCGACGTTCACATTTCCGAACCGAGTTTGGAAAACCTGTTTCTGCACCATACCGGAAGGAGCCTGCGCGATTGAACTGGAAGACTTTTGGGGCGATGCTGGCGCGCGACGCGCACGTGGCGCGGCGTAACGCGATTCAACTCTTCCTGCAGACCTTTCTGCAGCCGTTGCTGTTTGTTTTTATCTTCGGACGAGTGATGGTCGGCAGCGGCTACATGCCTGCCGCGTACAAGAG